>JADLHE010000064.1 GCA_020848965.1 Saprospiraceae bacterium | reverse complement strand
GCGGTGTGGGCTGGGTGGCTTGCCCAACGCAGGATACCGTCGCAGCGCCGTTTGCTGGCACGGTGAACGGGTTCCGTTCAATGGTATAAACAAAGCTCCAAACGGCCGTGTTGCCCTCGCAGTCGGTGTAGGTGTAGGCGTAGGTACGGGTGCCTTCACAGCTCAGCGGGTTCGGGCTGTTGGTGATGACGGGTGCGCTCGGTGTCAGCACTTCGCCGCAATTGCTCGTCACGGTTGGCAATGTAGGAGCAACGGCATTGGCAGGGCAAGCCACCGTTGCAGCGCCGTTTGCTGGCACCGTGAACGGGTTCCGCTCAATGGTATAGACGAAGCTCCAAGTAGCCGTGTTGCCTTCGCAATCGGTGTAGGTGTAGGCGTAGGTGCGGGTTCCTTCACAGCTGACTGGGTTCGGGCTGTTGGTGATGACCGGACCAGTTGGCGTCAGCGTTTCACCGCAGTTGCTCGTCACAGTTGGCAGCGTAGGGGCAACGGCCAAAGCTGGGCAAGCCACCGTAACCGCACCGTTGGCTGGCACAGTGAACGGCTCCCGCTCAATGGTATAAACAAAGCTCCAGGTCAGTGTGGTCGCACCGCTGGTATAGTTCCAGCTATAGGTCCTTGTGCCTTCGCAAGTAAGCGGGTTCGGGCTGTTGACGATGGTCGGGCCAACTGGAGTTACAGGCGTACCACAAACCGTAACAGTAGGCGGCGTTGGTTGCGTAGCAGCAGCAGGGCAGGCCACGGTAGCAGCACCATTTGCAGGCACATTGAAAGTTCCGGTTTCGTCAATTTGGCCGTTGCAGTTGTTGTCAATATTGTCGCAAATTTCTGTCGCAGCGGGATTAATTGCACCATTGCCGTCGTTGCAATCGGTGCTGCTGCTGACATAACCCGTTCCGCAAGTACCGCAGAATGTCCGGCTCAGGTTCGGGTCGCCATAGGTGTCGCCATCGGCGTCACGATAGCAAGTGACCGTTGTGCCGAGCGGGTCGGTGAATGCCAAGCCACGGAGGTTGTCAGGCATACTACCAAAAGGAGGCGACCATACGCCCGAAGTGGTCACGTTGTTGAAGCTCGAACTGATATTGCTGATGATGAATTTGTTGTTGCCTTTGTAAGCTGCGCCAAAAGTTTCGCCACTGGTAGTTCCTGAAATTGGGATATTCGTCATGGTATAAGGCGCCGTTGGCAATATGCTAAAGAAGGAAACCGTGCCGTTCCCCGACCAACGATAGAGCAAATTATCGTCAGGATTGTAACAGATGACCTCGCCATCGGTGCCTGGAGGCAGACTTATCAATAGTGTCTTGGCAGCCGTTGCAGGGTTGATGTCATATAGTGTTGCCTGTGGTGTAGCACCGTTTCCGGTAATGCCAAACAGCTGGCCAGAGGGCGAGAAGGTAATCGAGGAGAAGTTTGCCCCCAAATTGCCCACCTGCGTGAGTTGGTCGGTCGCAAGGTTGTAAGTACAAAGCACACGGCCAGATACGCCGCTCAATTTCACGATGGCGTAGTAAACGCCCGTGATGGGGTGCTTGGTGAGGCCCGTCATACCCGTCACCGTGAAGCCAGCCAATTGAGGCGACTTTCTGTTGACGACTTGGAAAGTGGTCGTGTCCACCGTCCAAAGCGAATCTTGGAAAGGCGAAGCGCCCACCAAAAGGGAGTAACAAGGGTCCGATTGGCAGACCCCGCCCTCGTCAATCTGCGTGTCGCAGTCATCGTCCAATTGGTTGCAAATCTCTGTGGCGACCGGATTAATAGCAACGTTATTGTCGTTGCAATCGGTATTGTCGCTGACATAACCACTACCGCAAGTCTGGCAAAAGCTCTGCGAATCGTTCGGATTGCCGTAAGTGTCACCATCTTGGTCACGGTAGCAAGTAACGGTTTGGTCGCCGTAACAAATTTCCAGCCCCCAAGCATTCAGCGAGCCGCCATCTTGGTTGAAGCCATCAATCACACGAAGCGTCCAAGTACCGGTGAGCTGCTGGCCATCAAAAGCGGAAAGCACCGAAAAAGGCTTATAGTTGCCATTGTCGGTGGGTGGGCAAGGGAACGTACCGGTGGAAGCCTCGTCGTCAAAGTTGATAAGGATATTGTTTTCATCATTGCAAGGCTGTTGCATGAGCCTGACCACTGTACCAGCCGGGCTTACCAATTCAATGGTAAGGTCGCTTATCCAGCTATGTGTCACGTTCAGGTTCTTTACGTTCACATCGGAGATAGCACCACAAACGCTGGGTATCGTCAGTGTGGAAAGCACTGTAACGGGCGTCGTGGCAATCGTTTTGGGCACATCCGTGCTCACGTAGGTGTTGCAAACAGTATTTGCGGTAGTGAAGGAAAATGCAGTTGAATAATTGCCCGTTCCGCAAGTGTTCACGCCCCTTACCCGCCAGTAATAAGTGGTTAGGTTAACCAAGCCACTTGTTTGGTAGCTTGCCGTGGTAAGGCCAGTTGGGTTGGCCACAATATTTGTAAAACCTGCATCCAAAGCCAATTGGACATCATAAGTGGCAGCGTTGGCGCTTGCGCTCCAAGTCAATAAGGGGTTCACTTGGTTGATGGCCATGTTGGCGGGTGTAAGCAGCGTAGGTGCAGCCGGGTTCCCATTGAAAACAGTAAGGCTTACTGACGTATTGACAATATTTGCCCCGTTCACCCCTGAAATATTGATGGTATAAGTGCCCGGTGCTGCCGCAGCCGTATTGCTGATGGTCATGGTACTGGTACCGCCATTTGCAGGAACGGGGTTTGCCGAAAAGTTGAGCGTTGTGCCAGCAGGATTGCCAGTTGCGCTCAGCGTCAAGGCAACCGCCGTTGAGTTGGTCAAAGTATAAACTGCGTTTGCTGGGGCACAAATGGTTTGTGCCAAAGGCGAAGGCGTAAGAATGCAGCTCTGAGGTACGTCGAAAGCCTCCGTACCATCCGAACGGCTGTTTGAGCTGCCTTGGCTGGCGCTGAAACCGAGGCCACGGCGTGCAAACACCTCCCAAATCCGGCAGCGGTTGGCACCTCCATACAATGCCACGTCGGCAGCTAGGATGGCATTACGACCATCCACAAAGCCGGGGCTGCAAGGCTGCAGCACCATCCCTTGGTTGACGAGGTTCATGGCTACGTCAAAACCTGCTGCCTGACCGTGGTCGGCAATCATTGCCCAGGTCAAGTCCCAAATCATGCCGCACCAAACATAGCCCACGCCGTGAGGAACAGCAAGCGTCTTGATGTCGTCATAAGTTGCCGTGTTGATGTTCATATCGGTGGAATAGGGCGTCGGGCGAATGCCGGGGCCATTGGGTGGCTGCCCGAAGAGATAGGTACCAATGCCCCTTGAGTCGGTGCCTTGGTCGCCCAGTTCCATAGTGGTCATCAGGGCGTACCAGTCGCTCCAGCCCTCGCCCATCTGCTCTTGGTTGCCGAGGCAACTCACGTTTGCAGGGCCTCCCGTGAAGCGGTTGGAGATACCGTGGGCGTATTCGTGCGCAATGACGCCGTTGTCCAAGTCGCCGTCCACATCGGGGGTGGGGTTGGTGCCGATGAACATCTGCATCCTGGGGTTCTGCCCATCCGCAGGAGTACCGAAATTGGCGTTGTTGGTGCCGCTGCCGTCCTGTGCTTCGGCTTGTACGTAGTCGCTGCCAAGGCCGCCGTTCCCGTAGTTGTTCTCCTGGAAATTGCCCGAGTCTTCGTCAAAACCATAATGATGGGCAAAGTCGTGCATGTAGTTGTTCCAATAAAAAAGGTTGGTCACTGCCGCCGGCCGGTAGGCGCTGGGCGGTTGTGTCAGGTCAATGGGGAAGTTGAAAATCAAGTTTGCACCACCATCGGGGCTAGACCCTGGGTCGGGTGTGTTGTTGGCATCCGTATCCGTGTAGGCATGTGCGTTGTTGCCCTGCGTGGTGGTAAATTCTGCACCTGCTGCGCCGTTCGTGTCATGCCAACCAAACGGCGATGCGGTCGGGCTAGCAGGGTCCGCCACTAGCACCCGACCATCTGCTGGCGGCGCAGGGGTCGTATGGTTGGGGCTTTCCACGGGTTGTGGATACACTTTATATTCGTTGCCAACCAACAGGCTGAAAGGCTCTTCTTCTGTTGTAGCTGCGTTCAAAAAATCAGTACACAAATCGAGAAAAGTCAAGTGTGGCGAACCAAGGCCATGCTCATGGTGGCAATCACCAGGGTTGGCTAGGCCAAAATCGCAGCTTATCATATAGTTGTTCCTATCCAACAATTCGCCGGTTTGGGCGTCCACACGGGCAACCCACCAGTCCTTTCCGTCCGTGGTCTGGATTTCGGCTTGCCAACAAAGGCGCACGCCTACTTTTTTGTCGTCAACCTGCTGATAGACCAACTGAACGGTCATGTCGGCCAGCGAAACAAAGCCTTTTGAAAAAATGGTGGTGCTCACGGCATTGTTCTCCTTTGATTTTATCAGCAAAGGCCCAACAACTGGGATGCCCAAGCCAACCAACGCAGCACGCAGGCCCTGTGATACGGAAAGCGAGGGCGTTGAATTGAGGCTTGTCATCGGAATTTTGTCCATGTCAACGAACCGGTTGCCGTAGGTCAGCAAGGCGTCTTGACTCGTCACGTGCGCATTCAGGATGGCCCCGTGAACAGGGATGCCATGAATGGTTTGCTGGAAATAAACGTTCGTGACACCGCTTATCTCACTGAAGGTTTCGGAGGAGACGACCATGTTCTCCAGTTCGTTGGCACTAAGCCCCGTCTCTGAAGAAATGGACAACAACAACCCTTTGGCTAAGTCCGCCTTTGAACTGTTCTGTGCCTGCAAGGGCAAAGTCAGCCAACACAGCGACACCATTGCCAATAGCCTGGAAATAGTAAAGATTGCTCTCATTGAAAGTTGGTTGATGAAAAATGAGTGAAAAAATAGCCTCAACAGCCATGCACGGGGGAAGCGCATAGTGAAGAGCACACCACTTTTTGCTTGAATGGCAAATAGGTGCTGTTAGCAACAAACTTGTTTTCGGGAAGGAACTTTATGCGTACAATCGGTTGGTGAAAAAGATGCCAACTTTTTGCGCTGCCTCTAAAAATTCGTGGTAAATGTATAATTTTTATTGGAATGCAAGCACCCCAACAAATTCAATTTCCCCTCCATCGAAAAAAACAACATTAACGTAAATCTGGAGGCATCTCGAATTCGGAAGTATCCATAAAACTTTGAAATGCAAGAAATGCCTTGATTTTCACTTCTTTATGGGCAACAATCACCTGTTTTTCACCCCCATTTTGCCGAAGGCAGAAAGATGAAAAATGCATCGCTGCAAAAGCAGCCGTGGGGGCAATCCTAGATTTTTTTGCGTACCGCCCAAATGCCGAGTGAGCCTATCCCTTCCAAAAAAACCAAAACAGTTTGCACCGGGGAACTATCCCCGCATCCCTTTGTTCCAATCCCCGTATTTTTGCAACCCCAATTCATCATTTATCATTCATCATTCATCATTACTTGAATGCGCCTTGAGCCTAACAACCTCCTAGAAAAACTGGAGTACGACAAGATAATCACCCTGCTCGACCGGGAATGCCTCGGCGAACTGGGCCGGGAGGCCATCCATCGCCTGCCGTTCCTGACGGACTTGGAAACCATTGAGCGAAAGCTCAAAGAAGTAAGCGAGTACAAGCTCAGCCTCTCCAAGAACGACCATTTCCCACTGTCGCAATACGAAGACCTCGCCGAAGACCTCAAGATGCTCGACATCGAAGGCTATGTGCTGGCGCAAGATGGCTTTGTGCGCATCAACGCCGTGTTGGTCATTTTTGGCGGCATCTTCCGCTTCTTCACGCCCGACCGACAGAAGATTTACCCCAGCCTCTACGACCTCATCCGTCCCGTCCACTTCGACCCAGCGCTGCATGCTGCCATTGGAAAAGTATTTGACGAAAATGGCGACATCCGACCCGATGCCTCCCCTGCCCTACTCACCATCCGGCGGGAAATCGGGAGCAAGCAGCGGGAACTCGACAAGGTCTTCCGCACCCTCATCAACAGCTACCGCAGCTCCGGCTGGCTGACCGACAACGTGGAATCCATCCGAAACAACCGCCGGGTTTTGTCAGTGCCCGTGGAGCACAAGCGTAAAATCCGGGGCATCATCCATGACGAATCGGCCACGGGGCGCACGGCCTTCATAGAGCCGGAACCCGTCATCGAAATCAACAACGACATCTTCGACCTAGAGCAGGACGAAAAGCGGGAAATCTGGCGCATCCTCAAAGAACTTAGCGACACGCTGCGCCCCTACACGCCCGTCATGCGCTCGTATTTGACCTTGATTGTGCAATACGATGTAATCATGACGAAGGCTCGGCTGGCCTACCAGATGAACGCCGTGATGCCCAAGCTGACGCAAAGCCCGGCCTTCGGCACGGAGATGGGCAAGCACCCGCTGCTCTATTTAAAGACCAAAAAAACGGGGAGGGAAACCGTGCCGTTTGACTTGAAACTGCACGGCGAAAACCGCATCATTGTGCTTTCCGGTCCCAACGCTGGGGGCAAATCCATCCTGATGAAATCGGTGGGCTTGCAGCAATTGATGATGCAAAGCGGGATGCTCGTGCCGATGGACGAAATCAGCGAGATGGGCATTTTCGAGAATATCTTCGCCGACATCGGCGACTCGCAATCCTTGGAGGACGACCTTTCGACCTATTCCAGCCGATTGGTTTATATGCGCAAATTCCTCGAACATGCCGATGGCAAAACCCTTGTCCTTATTGATGAATTTGGCTCCGGCACTGACCCTAAGATGGGGGGCGCCATTGCGGAAGCGATACTAAAGGAACTCAACGAGCGCAAATGCTACGGCGTCATCACGACGCACTATTCCAACCTGAAAATGTTCGCCTTCAAGACGCCGGGCATTCTCAACGGCTCCATGCTTTTTGACCAGGAGCACCTCGCTCCGACCTACATGTTCAAGGCGGGAAGGCCCGGAAGCAGCTATGCTTTCGAGATTGCGCAGAAAAGCGGCCTGCCCAAAAAAGTGCTCACCTATGCCCGACAGCGCACCGGAAAAAACGAGACCGCCGTGGACGACCTGCTCATTGATTTGCAGCGGGAGAAGAAAGAGGTCGAAGACAAGCTGCTCGAACTCACCATAACGCAGAACAAACTGGACAAGTTGATGAAGAGCTACGACGAGCTGCACCGTGACCTCGAATACCGCCGCAAGAAGTTCCAATTGGAAGCCAAGGAGAAGAACCTGCAAGCCGTGGTGCGGGACACCCGTGAAATGGAAAAGCTGGTGCGGGAAATAAGGGAGCAGCAGAACATCGAAAAGGCAAAGGCGCTGGCCGAGCAGGTGCGTTTCGAGCGGGAGGCGGCCGAGAAAGCCGTCATCCAACTGGAGGAGCAGATTTACAACGAAGCGCCGCTCACGCAGTTTAAAAAGGCCAAAACGGGCGAGCTGCAAATCGGCGACCTCGTGCGCATGAAAAGCGGCGGCTCCAGCGGCACCATCGAAGCCATTGACAAGAACAAAGCCATCGTGCAGATGGGCCCGATGCGCCTCACCGTGAAGCTGCGTGACCTCGAACATGCCCGTGAGGAACTGAACGTGCAAAAGCAAAAAAGCATCAGCGTGGACACCCTGAACCAGTTCAACGCCTTCGAGAACAAGCTCGACATCCGGGGCCTGACGCCGGACGAAGCCCTACGCCGGGTGGAAGAGTTCATGGACCGGGCGCTGATGAACGCTTCCAGCGAACTGCGCATCGTACATGGGCGGGGTACGGGGGCGCTCCGCAATCTGGTTCGCAGTAAAGTACGGGAGTATCGGGAAGTGAAACAGTCGTACCATCCGGCGAGCGAGGAAGGGGGGGATGGGGTGACGGTAGTGGAGTTGTGAGCGGAGTGAAATTCTATCGTTCTTGGTTTTTTGATTTAAGATATAAGATTTGAGATATAAGATTTAAGATTGGGGGCGGCTGCTAGGGGTTTAGCAGTTCCTTTTTGACTTGGAGGGTGAGTTGTTCCAATTGTTCCAGTTTGGATAAAAAAATACAGTACATTGACCGTCCATTTGAAAAACTTGGCGGTGCATATATTAAGAAGCCTGAAAGTCCTAATTTTGACACAAAATCAAAGACAGATGAACGAGATACGAGAAAAATACATCAATCCTTTCACGGATTTCGGGTTTAAAAAATTATTCGGTGAGGAACCGAACAAAGATTTGCTATTGGATTTCCTTAATGAATTACTGAAGGAGCAGGAGGGTAATATCAAAGAATTGACCTATCTCAAAAATGAACACCTTGGTGCAGGAGATACCGACAGAAAAGCCATTTTTGACCTGTATTGCGAAAATGAGCGTGGTGAGAAATTCATTGTAGAGTTACAGAAATCCAAACAGAACTTCTTTAAGGACAGAACTTTATATTACGCTACATTCCCCATACAGGAACAGGCTAAGCGGGCTGATTGGAACTACGAATTAAAAGCAGTCTATACGGTGGCGATACTAGACTTTGTATTTGACGATGATAAGACTGAACGGAACAAGTACCGCTATGATGTAAAACTGACCGACACCGAAACTTGCAAGGTATTTTATGACAAACTGACATTCATTTACTTGGAAATGCCTAAATTCGACTTGGAAGTGGACGAATTGGAGACACGGTTCGACAAGTGGCTGTATGTGTTGAAAAACCTGAATCGCTTGGATGCTATCCCCGACCGATTGCGGGAGCGTATTTTTGAGCGATTGTTCGAAGTAGCGGAAGTAGCAAAATTTTCAAGGGAAGAATTGCTGTCCTATGAGGATAGCCTAAAATATTACAGGGATTTAAAAAACTCGTTGGACACTGCATTTGAAGAAGGAAAAGTACATGGGCTTCGGGATGTTGTCAGGAACGGTGCAAGGAAAGGGCTTGACATTGAAACCTTATCAAACCTGACAGGACTTACCGCCGATGAGGTTGGCAAAATCCTTAACGACGAATGATGGTCACAAGCGCACCATCAAAGGCCTAATTCCATCCTTACCAGGGATTCGTTTTTGACTGGGCAGGCAGTGGTCAGACTTTCCAAGTTTTTGAAACTTGGAAAGTCTTTGCCCCCAGGCTCCAGCAGCCGGGCAACTTTTGGAGGTGCTGCCTTGGGGCTTTTTGCCGCCTGCTGTGGTTCACTTCGCCAATTCCCATCATCTCCCCTCGTCATGTATGGTCGGAATGAAAAACGCCAGCTATTTTGGCCTGCCGTACAACGGGCTTCTCGCCATAAAAGCCGATATTCGCCACTTACCAAGCTTTGCCAAAAATGAAAAACAAAACCAGCCTAAAACTCCCCCTGACCGATGCCGAAAAAGCCAGCCTGCGAAAGCACAAAATCAAGCTGGCCAATATCCTTGACTTTGCCGTGGACGAACTCGAAGCCTTGCTGAACGTCCCCACCGAAAGGGCAAAGGAAATCCATGCCTTGGCCACCTTCCAAACCATCCCTTCCATCGGGATAAAGTTTGCGGAAGACCTCGTCTTCCTGGGCTACTATTCCCTCGCCGAACTGAAAGGCAAGGACGGCGCCACCCTGACCGACGAATTCGAACGCAAAAAAGGCTACTGGATAGACCCCTGTGTGGAAGACCAGTTCCGATTGGTGGTACACTTCGCCAATACCAACGACACCACTAAAATGTGGTGGGACTTTACCCCAGCAAGGAAAAACTACCGCACCACAAACGGCTACCCTGCGAGCAGGCCCCCATTGGCGTGGTATGAAACAGTGGGATACCAGCGAGAGGAGGAGAAAGGTGGGTAGTTACAAGCCTCACTTGGCTGATTTTTATCATTTTTTCTTGGGGGGTATTGGTGGAATGGGGAAGGGGTG
>JADLHE010000063.1 GCA_020848965.1 Saprospiraceae bacterium | reverse complement strand
ATCGTGTCGGTCGGGTCTGGCAGTTCGCCCACATAAACCGGTTCACGGTCACATGAATACAAACTGAAGAAAAGCAAGGTTGCCATGACAAGCAAGGCCATTATTGGACGCATATTATTCATAAAAATTAAACGTTTTTCTTGATTTGAAATACCCTTGACAGGTTGAAGCCGAAGCGGATTTGCCCCTTGGCCCAGTTGCCGTTTTCATCGGTCAGGTAGGCCCGTTCGTTCATGCCAATGGCGTTTGAGAAGTGCAGTTGGAAGACGTGGCCTCCCGTTTCAATATCCACACCAATTGACAAAGGGTTGCGGGTGCTGTTTGCTGGGAAGCGGTTGAATACATAGCCGTAATCCCAGACGATGGCCAAGCGCTGTGTCAATTTGTAGCGCCCGCCGATGGCAAGCGCATAGATGTCATTGGATACCAACTTGTTCTGCACAATGTTTTGATGGACGAGTGTTGGCGTCAGTTGCAAGGTGAAATGCTCGTTGAACTTCCGCCCAATGATCAACTCGTGGTAGTAGCCCAGCCTGCGGGAAAAAGTAGCTTTCACCTCAGGGTTGCCCACAGGGTCTTTCAGGCCGTTCATCGTCATGCCGCTCACCCAAAGTAGCGAGATGGGCATGTTGCGCTTGCCCGTTGACTGCCAAAGGATTCGGTATTTCACGAAGCCGTCCAGTTCTTTTTTGTTGGTGCTGCGCCCAATGCCGACCATGAGGTTCGGCGTGATGCCATAGTCAAAAGCCATGCGCATGCTGGCTTGGTCGAGGCCGAAGAACTGGTAGTAGCCGTTGCTCACATCGCCGAAGCGGTGCAGGATGCGGAAGTCCAAGGTGCCTTCGTGCAGCATCTCCATGCTGTGGCCATTGATGACACGGGGACTTTTGAAGGCGTTGGTGGCGTAGTCGGTGGTTTCTTCGGTGCCTAGGGCATCGAGGAGGCTTGGTTCGTCTTGGGCATGGGCAGCAGTTGCCAGGCCAAAGCACAAGGCCGCTGCTGCAAAAAATCGAAGGAATGTTTTTTTCATAAAAATCATGTTGATGAACGGTTATTTTTTGAGTTTTTCCAGCGAAGCGGCTACGCTGATTTTCACCTCCTTTGCTATCTTGTAAGCCATCAATGACGGGATTTTAATCCCATAATCTTCCAGCAGGATGCTGAAATCGGAGGCGATGCTGGCATGGCCAGCTTTGATGACGATTTTGCCCTTGGCAATCAGTTCGTTCGTCTTGCCATGAAGTTCCAAATCCCCCTTTACCGTCACGGGGTATCCCCCATCCACGGCCCAATCCACCTCGTTTGGGTTCAAGACCCTGCCCTTGAAAACCGCCCTTGGGTACTTGCTGCTCTCCACATAATTTTCGTTGAAATGCTCTTCCATCAATGCATTTTTAAACGAAAAACCCTTCAGCAAAACGGCCCATTCCATCTGCCCGGAACTTGGTTCAATCAGGCAGGTGGCATTGCCGTTTTTGGCTCTAATTTCCTCCAAGTCGTCTAATTTGCCTTCGGCATCGAAATAGACGGTGGCAGTGCGGGTGAAATACTTGTGCTGTGCATTGATCGCAAGGCTGAACAAAACGGCGGTTAAAAAGGTAATCAGTTCTTTCATATTTGAAATGGATTTCCTAACACTGCGGAACTGCCCCCAAAGGCATCCCGGATTTGTCTAAGTGTTTGATAATCAATCGTTCTTAGCTCCCAGCGCAATCCATGTTTCGATTTTCGAAATCTGGCAGTCGGTGAGTTTGTTGGCACCCTGCGGCATGGCTGAGTACCCGGAGGAATGCTTGACGGAGCCTACCAGTGAACCATTGTCCAAGGTAAGTTTTATGCCGTTGTAATTGCCCAAATCAACATTACCGAGCGGGGCACTGCCACCGTGGCAACCATTGCAATAGGTCTCGAAGATGGGCATCACCGTGCCGGATAGCGTGACATTGGTGACGTCGCAAACAACGGCTTGGCAACTGTTGTTCTTGGCGCCGCCATCTATCCACAAGGCGATGGTGGTGATTTGCTCGTCGGAAAGTCGTTTGTAGGGCGAGGGGGGCATGGCCGATTCGCCAAAAGTCTTGGTGATGACGGAGTATAGCTCGCTCTGCTTGAATTTGCCAGGCTCCACGCCTCTTAGTATTCCTTCGTAAGTACTTAAATCGTAGCCCGCCTCTCGGCTGTTGGAGTTGTGGCAGCCGCTCTGTGTGCAGTTGGATTGGAAAATGGGAAGTACTTCCTGCTGGAAGCAGACATCATTGACGTCTTGAATGTACTCACGGGTACAAGCAGTGGCGAGGAGCACGACGGCGGCGGCAGCAGCCATTTTCCACTTGTGTTTCGATTGAAAAAAGTTCATTTATTTTTTGATTTTAAAACCTGCTTTGGCTTGGTCAACCAATCAAATTCCCTTTCGGAGGAAAGCAAGGATTGGTTGCCTGTGCCTTTATTTTTATTTAAAAACGGTGCGCCACCCCAATCTGCCAGCCCCACCAGCGAGGGATACCTTGCTGCTTGCTGGCCTTGAAATCATAATAGCCGCCCAATTTTAGCTGCCATTTTTCCGCAAAACGATACCGCAAGCCAAGGTTGAAGCCTGCGTAGGACAATGGTTTTTGCAGCGCAGGCACCACCAGTTCATCGCTGGTTTCCATACCCGTGGACAGGTGCGTATATTCCAATTCTAGTTCGTAGCTGGGGTTCCACTGTGCTGTCCAGCCAGCACCGAGCCACGGGTTCAGTTTGCGGTCTGGCCGGAAGTACCAGCGCATCCCGATGCCAAGTTGCAGTACCTGCTTGGAGTCGTCGTGGGTCTCGAAATACTTCAGGTCATAGTCGTCGCCGGGAGGCACGAGACCAGGCAGGCCAAGGCTAGGGTCTTCGACATAGCCCCTGAACTTCAACCTACCCAGGCTGCCTTCAAGGTTCATCGCCAATTGCTTGGAGAAGCCGATTTCAGCGGAAACACTGGCTGACATTCCTTCGGTGCTCGCAAGGCTTTTTGAAACGGGGTTCAATCCACCCGCCCCGATGCCCAAGGTAAAGGACTGGGGAATGAGCGGAAAGGCCGTGGCCCCCTGTTTGACGGGCGTCATCTGGTCATCCGCAGGTGGCAGTATGGGAAGTCGGGCCGACCAAGGAAACAGCCCGATTTCCAGTCCCGGCAGTTCGTTTGGCGTGGCCATTTGGCCTATTGTTTCGTTTAAGAAGGGTAGTCCGTTGGCCAGTTTTTCGGTTGCGGCGGAAGTTGCGGTAGCTTGGTCTTGCGTTGCAAAACCATTGGGGGTTTGCCTTGCTTGCCCGCTTGTGGCGGTGGGTTGTGCGGTGCTGTTCGTGGTGGAAAATGCGGGGTTTGTGCCATTTTGCGAAGCCATCGTTTGCGCCAAAATGCCTTGCTCCACCCGCTTTACCACCACCGTCCGGTAAATCGTATCGTATTGATAAACAACGAGTTGTTTGTAAACTGTGTCGTGTAGCACGACCGCATCACTTGCTTTTTGTGGCAACTCGGAGCGTAGTGCGGCCACGTCGTCGTCCGTTTTTTGCCAAAGCAAAAACCAGCCGAGGTTGGAGAGCAGCAGCAGCCCCGTCAGCCCGAAGAGCCATCCGAGCGGCAGCACCCGGTTGCGCTTGCGGTCGTGCGCATCGAGGCGGCCTTGCAGCGCCTGCCAATCGCCACCGCTGATGTCGGGCGGCGGCGTTGCGGACTGCATTTTTTCAGCAAAAAGCCGGAAGAAATCGGGCTGTTTCATCGTGTCGAAGTTTTAGGTGTGGGTTCGTTCATCATAGCTTTCAGCTTTGCCCTGGCTTTAAATAAATTTGATTTCGAGGCACCGACCGAGATGCCCAGCATTTCGGCGATTTCGTGGTGCTCATAGCCTTCGATGGCGAACATATTAATGGCCAACCGATAGGCAGGCGGCAACTGCTGCACCAGTGCCAGCAACTCGTCGGAACTGAACTGGTCGAGCAGGTCGGTCCCGTCGTCGGGTGCCTGCTCCAAGCCACTGAGGTCGTCGGTGGGCGGCAGCCCCTGCTGGTATTTCCGGTAATGGTCAATGGCGCTGAACACCACCACTTTGCGCAGCCAAGCCTGAAAGGGAAGCGCCGAATCGTAGTTTTCTATCTTGGTGAAAACCCGGAAAAAAGCATCGTTGGCCACCTCCCTCGCCGCATCCATGCTCGACACGTAGCGCCTACTTACCGACAGCGCAAAGCCGTGGTACAATTCGTAAAGGGCGTGCTGTGACACTCGCTCCCTACGACGGCATCCTTCAATGATTTGGTCGAGTCTTGATGGGTTCATGCTGTCCAATTGATAGGTAGTTCGGGCTTGCAACGGTATTGGTTGCCTGGCATGGGCATTTTCTGAAAACCTGGGCATTATTCCGTCACCAACACCTTTAGGGTCGCTGCCTCATTGGGCGTTTTAAGGCTAACGAAATAGGCGTTCCCTGCCTTCAATTTCGTGCTGTCACTGCGGTAAACATTCTCGCCAAGCTCCAGGTTCGTCAGCGTCCCTTTTTCCAAAACGGCACCATTTGCGTCGGTCAGCGTCCATTGCACGGGCGTGATTTCCTTCAAGTTGAATTTCACCCAAAACTCGCCGCCGTTGCTGGGGTTCGGGAACACCCGCAGGTGCAAGCTGCTGCGGCTTTGGGCATTGACTTGGTGCGTGGCCGAGGTGCCGTTTTTCACCACGGATACCTTGTAAATCTGGCTACTGGCCGTGCTTTCCGTGCCTGTGTTTATCCAAAAAACATTGGGGGCCGAGCTGGCGATGCCGCCGTAGATGTAGCCGACGAAGGTCGCACCATCAGGCAGTTCGTCTAATTTTAGCACGCCGTTTGGGTACATCGGCAGCGCCTCGTTCGGTATGAACTCCGAGCTGGCGCCCAGCAAATCGGGCATGTCCACGGGCAGTTTGTACTCCGTCATCCCGCCGCTGGCGTCTCTCGTCACACGGGCGATGGTGCGCACGAAGGGCACGTTATTGTCCTGCACGAGCACGCCGAGGCTATCATAAAACTGGGCGATGCCGCCAAAAAACAAGGTGTGCATCTCGTTTTGCGAAGCAGAAAACAACGGCAAAAAAGCACAGTGGTAGTGATTATAGTATTGCGAGAAATCGTTGTTCACCATGTAGCCGCTGCTGTCCACGTTCACGCAGTTGAGGAAGGGCAGGTCCACAGTTTTTTGGAAAACGCCGGAGAAGGCCGTCAGCCCCTGTTGGCCGTTGGGCATTATTTGCGGAGCAACGTTGTAGTCACGGCGGTGCAAGTTGTCGGCGTCCACGATGGCGGGCAGGTGCGTCACCGTGAGCGTCGTGCCATCGTCCACCAGCCTGAACTTGCGGATGGCATCGGTGTAGGTTTGGGTAAAACTGGGGCCGTTCATCGGGTTGTAGCGCCCGTCGAAGCGTTGGCCGCCAGTTAGGTAGTATGTGTCGTACACCTTGTTCAAATGCCCGCCCGTCACGGCAAACTGTGCATCGGTGATTTGCCGGAAAAAACTGGCAATCGGTGCTCCGTCCATGGTGGCCTCCACGACGCCCGGCACGTCCACGGCGGTCAGCTTGTCGTAGGTGACGTGGTCGCCAGCGATGGCACTGTAGCCGTAGCCGCCCACGAGGTAGAGGTGGTCGCCGTCCTGCGCAAACTCCATGTTCGTGGAACTCAATTGCTCTTGCAACGGCATGGGCAGCGAGGCCAGCGGGGCCGTCCATTTTTGCTGCGCAACGGGGTCAATCACCATGAGCGAAGTATTGTGCCCTGCCACATCGAAAGTGGCCCAAGGCTGGCGGCGGTGCAGCCCGTCCAGCCGCCCACCGATGATGAGCCATTTTCCTTCGTGCTGCGCAAAAGCGTAGGCTTGCAGCCCGCCCACGTTCGGGATGTTCAGCGGTTCGAGTTGGATGCTGAACGGGGTCGTGTTTTGCGCAGCCAAGAAAAACGGAGATAGCCAAAAAATGGCGAGGTGCATGAGTTTATTAAAGCCTTGCATGGCGGTTATGTTGAATTGGGCAAATTGCCTGGCTGTCGGCTGACAGACTTGATTGGGCAAGGCCCAGGCCAAGCGATTTTAACCCATGAATGTATAAAAAGGGAAATCAAAAACTGCTGGAATCAGCAGCTTCGGGGCGGCTGCCAGATGTCGTGGAGGAAAGATTGCGGAGCAGTCTGGTCTTCGAAAAAAATGGGCTGGCTGCCAGCCAAAACGGTTTGGAAGGTCAGTTCCGCAGGTTTTTGAAAATCAACTGGAACGGGGGCGTGCAGGTGGTTGTCACCGCTCTTCATCGGCAGCTTGGAGTGGTCGTGCGCCGAGCGGTGCTTGTTGAAATCGGTGCCGTAGTGCTGTTGGAAAAACTCGTAGAAACTCGTATCGGGAAGTGCTGCTTTGTGCTCTTGATAATGTTGCCAAAGCAAGGGAATCCGGGTCAACTCCTCCTGCGTCTGGCCGGGCACAAGCATGCCGAACAGGAAGAGGAAAAGGAGGAAATATGACCGGATTTGATAACGCACTGGTTTGGATTTAACGAGGGCAATTTCGGATAGCCCGTTGGTCAAAGCTGGTGACTTTGGTCACTACAGTGCATATGGTTTTGTTAAAACGCCTAAGTTGAGCTGTTTGAATTTGGCTGCTCGGCCAAATTCAAACAACTCCAGAAACTGATTCAGCCTCACTTCATGGGCTGCTCGTTCACCAACAAGTTCTCCCCTTTTTCATAAACGAAATTGGAGCGCCCAACGATGAGCGGGTCGAGCTTGCCAATCATCTTCAGGTTCTTTTTCGAGTACGGTATCTTGGACAAGACATAGCGCATGGCGTTCAGCCTTGCCCGCTTCTTGCAGTTCGATTTCACGACAATCCACGGCGAATCGGAGGTGTCGGTGTAGAAGAACATCTTCTCCTTGGCATCGGTGTACTCGTCCCATTTATCGAGGGAGGCCCTGTCAATGGGCGAGAGTTTCCACTGCTTGAGGGGGTGGGTCTCCCGGTCTTTGAAGCGGCGGCGCTGCTCGTCCCGGCT
>JADLHE010000062.1 GCA_020848965.1 Saprospiraceae bacterium | reverse complement strand
TCCATTGAAATCGAATAAAACAAAGTTACATTTCTGCACCAATTCTCGGGCTTGAATATTGTAAATATGCGAAAAGGTTTTGTCACTTTCATTCACGTCAGCGTTAAAAGGCAAAGCCAACCTTCATGTCAAAATACACATTGCTTTCTTTTAGGTCATTCGCCACAATTTTGAGCCAAGCTGTGGTCTTGACAGTTTTCGCTCAAACAAAACCCTTTGATTTTCAGCGCTTCGTCCTCGATGATTGCGTTTACCGGGAATACCTCGCCTCCTTCGACAGCCTAATTGAAACAGGTTCCACCACTTATGACTACAAAAGCAACGAGTGCAACCTAGACAATCAGATTTTCCTACCGGGGCAGGAATTTATTTATGATTATTATTACCGCAGGGATGGCCAAAGTTATAAGTTTGATTTCAGCAACCGGGAAACAGGCTTGGCCAGTTGCGACTATAGGTTGGATAACACGGTTTTTTCCTTCAGTTATAAGATTATGTCAGGCCAATTCATGGGCCAGACAAGGGCTTGGTACGGCTATTATGGACCAAGGGACACCATCCAAAACTTTGAAATATCGGGCATCATCGAAAATAAAATGAACCTTTGGCTGCACCCTCCCCGCAGTGAGATGTTCCAAATGCTGGAAATCGCTCCGTTTCCGTTTATCCGGTTTCCATTGGAGGTTGGTACGACATGGACGGACAGTCTCGGAATTGGTGACCACTACAGCGACCACCGCTGGGCGAAATGGGAGGGTTCCATCGTTAATCAAACGCAGCGGAAAATCACGGGTAAGGATATCGTAAGTACAGCTTTTGGAAAACTGCTTTGCTACGTCGTCAAAAGTTGGTCAACAAACAGCCTAGGAACCACATCCCTGGCTTCTTATTTCAACGAACAATACGGGTTTGTGAGATTGGAATATGGCAATATTGACGGAAGTGAATTAATAGCAAATCTTGTCAAGGTCAAGGTAGCGCCATGATTTACTCCGAATCACTTTACCTTCCCCTCCCCCACCCAAGTTATCGTATATCCCCCAAAAACGCCCAATATAAGAATGGCAACGACAAAGAATTGCGGTTGCTCAATCTCCAATTTCCCATGCCGGAAATACTCAACACCAAGCGTGACAATGAATAAACCTGCCGTGAACAGGGCGATATTGCGCCATATTTTGGACATAAACAATTGTGATTAAAAAGGTGAGGTGAATAAGTGATTTTATAAATGAGCCGGATGATTGCTGTCAGCAGTTTGGTAATTCCATTTTGAAACAATAAACAAAAAGCCCGCCACTGCCAACGGCAATGAAATCATCAAGAAACTCTGCGTGTCCCGCCATGAGCCGAAATAAATCGTGAATATCATGCTCAGCACAATATGCAGCAGCCCACCTAATATGCGCCTGCGCCATGCCACGAAAAGGCAAATACTGGCGGCAATAGCAGGAATTAAATGCAACAGGAAAATGCCCAAATGCCGCAACATGGAACCGGGTTCACTGAACGAATCCAGTGCAAAAGAGGCAATGAACAAGACATATGCCATGCTCAGAATACGGGGAAACCAGGTGAGGAAAGCAGACATTGTCTTTAGTGATGAGCGATGAGCGATAAGTGATGAGCGAGCGCCAAAACTCATAACTCATCACTTATAACTCAAAACTATTCAAAGCGTTCCCCGCCGCCGCTGCTCGTCTTCGATGCTCTCGAACAGCGCACGGAAATTACCCTTGCCGAAGGACTTCGCCCCCTTGCGCTGGATGATTTCGAAGAACAAGGTCGGGCGGTCTTCGACGGGCTTGGTAAAGATTTGCAGGAGGTAGCCCTCCTCGTCACGATCCACCATGATGCCAAGTTCTTTCAGGCGGCGCAGGTCTTCGTCAATGGTGCCTACCCTGTTCGCCACGGTGTCGTAATACTCGCCGGGCACGTGCAGGAACTCCACGCCCCGCTTGCGCATCTCGCTGACGGTGAACACAATATCGTTTGTTGCCACGGCAATATGCTGGCAGCCGGGGCCTTCGTAAAAGTCAACGTATTCCTCGATTTGCGATTTCTTCTTGCCGTGCGCAGGCTCGTTGATGGGGAACTTGATGCGGCCATTGCCGTTGGTCATCACCTTGCTCATCAGCGCCGAATATTCGGTGGAGATGTCCTTGTCGTCGAAGGAAACCAAGTTGGCAAAGCCCATGACCTCGTTGTAGAACTTGGCCCATTGGTTCATCTCGCCCCAATCCACGTTGCCCACCATGTGGTCAATATAGCGCAGGCCCGTAGGTGTGGGGTTGTAGGGGCTTACCCAAGGCTCGTAGCCCGGCAGGAAGATGCCTTTGTACTCCTTGCGCTCCACGAAGATATGTATCGTTTCGCCGTAGGTGTGGATGCCGGAGCGCACCACCTTGCCATGTGCATCGAACTCGATGGCCGGCTCCATAAACGGCTTGGCACCCCGCTTTACCGTCTGCTCAAAAGCGTCCCGTGCATCTTCGACCCACAGGGCGATGACCTTTACGCCATCACCGTGCTTTCTTAGGTGTTCATTCAGTGGGCTGTCGGAATGCAAGGGAGTTGTCAGTACGAGGCGGATTTTGTCCTGCTGCAGCACATAGCTCGCACGGTCACGCACGCCCGTTTCTAGCCCCGCATACGCCAAGGATTGGAAACCGAACGCCGTTTTGTAATAATGCGCCGCCTGCTTTGCATTGCCCACATACAGCTCCACATAATCGGTGCCGAGCAATGGGAGGAAATCGTCCGCTTCGGGGAAGATTTTATCTAAAGAGTAATTGTAGTTGGATATGCCTGTTAATGTTGCCATTCGATGCTTTAAATTTTATGTTGTGGTTTTGGATATAAGATATAAGATGTACGATATAAGATTTTAGATTTAATGGGGCACTGCTAAATTGCAAAACTCCAGCATTTACAGCAACCTCCGACTCCCCAATCTTAAATCTTATATCAAACGCCTTATACCTTAAATCAAAACAATTTCTCAATTTCCTAATTTCACAATTTCAAACCAAAAGTTCCTCCTCCATCCACGACTTATAGTAGTCCTCCACTTCCATTTCCATCGCCGCTTTGGTGATTTTCACGGGCCGGAACGGGTCGATCATCACCGCCAGTTCCTCGGTGCCCACTTTGCCGATGCTGCGCTCGATAGCGCCGGGGTGCGGGCCGTGCGGAATGCCAGCGGGGTGCAAGGTGAGCTGCCCTTTCTGGATATTGTTGCGGCTCATGAAATCGCCGTCCACGTAGTAGAGGATTTCATCGCTGTCAATATTGGAATGGTGGTAGGGAGCGGGAATGGCCTCTGGATGGTAGTCGTAGAGCCTTGGCACGAACGAGCAAACGACGAAACCATCCGCTTCGAACTGCTGGTGGATGGGAGGCGGCATGTGAATGCGCCCTGTCAGCGGCTCGAAATCGAAAATGGATGTTGCATACGGATAATGGAAGCCATCCCATCCTACCACATCAAACGGGTGTGTAGCGTAGGTATAGGGGTAAATCAGGCCCTGTTTTTTGATAAAAATGGGGAACTCTCCCTTTTGATCGTGCGTCTCCAAGTTTTGCGGTGCCCGGAAGTCCCGCTCGCAGAACGGCGAATGCTCCAGCAATTGGCCGCTGTCATTGCGGTAGCGGCGGGGCGTGCGCAAGGGGCTGTACGATTCGATGTACAAGATGCGGTTGCTTGCATCATCGAATTCCAATTGGTAAATGGTGCCACGGGGAATTACCACATAATCGCCGTAGCCGAAAGTGACCTGGCCGTACATGGTTTTCAGCGTGCCGCTGCCCTCATGGATGAACAGCATCTCGTCCGCATCGGCATTTTTGAAAAAATAGTCTGACATGCTCTCCTGCGGCGCTGCGAGGCCGATGTGCAGGTCGTTGTTCACGAACAGCGTCTTGCGGCTGTCCAAATAATTGCCGCAAGGCTCGATGGAAAAGCCCTTGAAACTGAGCGCCGAGAGGTTCTTGTCAATGGCAATCTCTGGCTCCACGGAGTAGGGCCGCCCCTTCTTGCTGACGATGGTTGGTGGGTAAAGGTGGTAAACCAAGGAGGAAACGCCCGAAAAACCCTGCGTCCCGACCAGCTCCTCGGCGTAGAGGCTGCCGTCTTTTTGCCGGAACTGCACGTGGCGCTTGCGGGGGATTTTACCCAAGTGTTGGTAATGCGACATGCCGATGCTATTTTATATGGTTAGGGAAAATGACGCTGCGAAGGTAGGGCGATGGGGAGGAGCAGCTGGTGATTTTCGTCAGGCGGGAGGGGTGATAAATGTCACAGGGCGCCAGAAGTTCACCTTTCAAAAAAAGGGTTTAACGGTCACCTGTTCACCATGCCAAGAGACTGTTCAAATAAGTGCCTCACCTCGATTTTTCATTGTATCATTTGCCCAGCTTCACCAGTTTCCGCCCAGCTTCCAGCCCATCCGCCGTCACTCGCAGCAGATAAACGCCCGGCGGCAAATCCTTGCCATCCCAATCCATCAGGTGTTCCCCGGCGCTGAGTTCTTGCTCCGCAACAAGGGATTTTACCTGCCTGCCCAAAGCATCGTGCAGGACGATGGAAACCGTCATTTGCCTAGGCAAGGTGAAGCGCAGGTGCAGGCGGTCGTCGAAGGGGTTGGGATAGGCCAAAAGGCCCAGCGCCGAGGCCGTTTCGTGGGTGGCCGATGGGTACACCAGCACATTCTCCGAAATGGTGCGCAAGCAGCCAAACTCGGTGGTGTCGTAAAACACGAACTGTGTATCCTGTGTGAGTATCACGCCGTGGTACACCGTGCCATAGGGCAATGGGCCGTTGTCTGCCACGAGCAGTATTTCGGGGTGTACGGTCACTTCGCCAATAATCACGCTATCGCAGCCGAGGTAATTGCTCAGCAACATCCCCTCTACAAATTCGCCCTCATCTTCATAAATTATTCCCGTCAAGGGGCTTTCCTCGTGTTGGCAAAGCTCTATCGAAAGAAAAGTTGTATCGTTCTGCAAAACTGGGATTTCCACAGCGTCGGAGTCCGTGCAGCCATTTGTGTCGGTAGCGGTGACGGAATAGGTGCCCGGCGCCAAGTTCGTGGCCAAGCTGTCGTTTTGCCCATTGTTCCAATGGAAAAGATAGGGCTGCGTGCCGCCGCTGGCTTGTGCATAGGCAACCCCTTTTGCATGGTTGGCACAGGAGCCATAAACAAAACTTGCCAAGGTTATCAGCTGCGTGGGCTGTTCCAGCAATACGGTTGCCGTGCCATCGCAGCCGAGGTCATCCATCACCGTGACGGCGTAAGTGCCCGTCGAAAGGCCCGTCCGCACGGCGCTCGTGTCCCCGTTTTCCCAAACAAAAGCATAGCTGCCGAAGCCGCCCGTGGCAGTGACGGAGATGGTTCCGTCCGCCCCGTTGCCATTGCTGGGGTGGCAAGTGATGGGCGTTTGCGCAGCAGCTACCGATAATCCGCCACTTGTGCCGAGCACTGCTTCCACGACCTTCGTACAGCCGTTTGCATCGGTAACGGTGGCTGAGTAATTGCCGGGCATGGAGCTGGTAATTTGGTTAGCATCGGCCCCATTTGACCACTGGTAACTATACGGGAAAACGCCGCCTTCCACACTCAGCGAAATATGCCCCGGTGTGCCTGTGGCACAATGGATGGGCATAATTTCAGTGCCCAATTGAATGGCTAATGGCGCTGAAAGTACGGTGGTAGCGGTGGCGGTGCAAAGGTGGGCATCCGTCACCGTGACCGTGTAGGAGCCAGCAGGCTGGAGGTAAATCACGGAAATATCATCGCCGTTCGACCATTCGTAGGCATAGGGATAAGTGCCTCCCTCGGCTTGCACAGAGACCGTCGCAGTTTCGCCGGCGCAGAATAGGCCATTGGTGAAGTTATTGGCCAGCAATGGTGGGGGCGCTTGCAGCGAATAGGTCGCCACGGCCACGCATTGGTTCACATCGGTGAGCGTGACGGAATAGCTGCCTGCGGCAACGTTTGTGAGATTTTGCGTCGTCGCATCATTTGACCAAAGGAAACTAAACGGCGCATTGCCGCCCGAAATGGCGAGCGCTACGCCGCCGTCCGCACCGGTTGCGCAAGTTGGCGGGGCGAGGCTTCCCGAAATCTGGGGTATCGGCCCCACTTGCACCGATGCATTGGCAGTGGACTGGCAGCCGTTCATATCCGAAACCGTCACCGAATAATCGCCGGACTGCTGCGGGTAAATCGAGGCCGAGTTTTGAGCGATTGCCCCATTTGGGCCGCTCCATGTATAATTGAAAGGGCCGCTGCCCGTCGGGTTGGCGCTTATCGTTGCGGCGTTGCCGCAATTGCCGTTCGTTGCCAAAAGGCTGACCGTGGGCGCATCATTCACATAAACGCCGAAATTGCCAGAAGAAAAACAGGCACCAACTCGGGCCTCTAATCTAAAGCTTGTGGTTTGCTGAATAACTGCGAAAGTGCTCAAGCAGGTGTCACAATCAACGATTCCATGTGGTTGCCAGCGAACGGAGTCGTAGCTGAAATCATCGGGAACACCGAGCCAAATCGTGTCGCCGGGGCAGGCATAATCCACGTCGCCCAAATTGATGAACTGCGGCGCAAAATTCAGCGTCACCTGCACGGTATCCGATTGCTGCACGCCGCATTCGTCCGTTGCCGCCACCCAGTAACTGCCCGATTGCGAAGCAGTAAAAACGGAATCCGTTGAGCCGTTTTGCCAAAGATAACTGGCAAAGCCGCTGCCTGCATTGAGTTGCACGGCCAAATCGCACAGGTTCAAATCAGCGCCCAAATTGAGCGTGGGCGCCGAGTAATTGAAGCTGGCATTGCTGAAATTATTGGCAAAGCTGCATTCATTTATCAACGAGGCAGGGAACGCAGTCAAGGGCAGCGGCGAAGTGCCGTCGTCGTTCAGCACCATGAAAACCGTGTGGTTGCCCGTGCCGGGCAATTGGCTGGCATCCAACTGGAATTCAAAATCTGCGCAGCCTTGAGACGCAACAGATGCTGGTGTGTACCTGACTTCGAGCAAACTGGCGCCGGGCAGCAGTGGGTCGTTGTGGTAAAATGCGATGGGCAGGCCAACGGGCAAACTGCTGACGCCTTCGTTGCAAAGTGTAAAAGCAGCTTCGAGGCCGCCATTTGCGCAGCCGATGGAAAAACTGGTGCTGATGGCATCGGGCGAGGCATTTATCGCATAGGGCGTAGCGTTCACCGCCAAGCTGCCGCAATAACCAGTGGAGCCTTCCACGATGTTCAAGAATTGGTCGGCTTCAGGATTTGCTACTACGTCCACCACGCCGCTGGGCCAATGCACCACGAGGTAGTCAATTTGCGTAGCAAGGCCGAGGCCAAAATGCGCCGTGAGGCTATTGGAAATGCCGTAGCTCTCCCCCGCTCTGATTTCCCGCACTTGCTTGCCCCAAGCGCCGTGGATTTCCACCCGTGCGCCCACGCCCTTGCGGTTGCTTTGCGTGCCCTGCAATTGCACGGCGAGAAAATGATTGGCGTTGCCGTTGTTCATCCAGAGTTTGTCGGGGGTGCCGCACGCAGAAACGATGCCGCAAGGGTAAGCCGCAAAAATATCGAGGAAGCCGTCGTGGTTGAGGTCGCCTACGGCAAAAGAGCGCATATCGGCATAGGGCATTGAAAGCGATTGCGTGAAGGTTCCGTTGCCATTGTTGTGGTACAATCGTCCGGGATTGGCCGTGAGCACGTCCATAAATCCGTCGTTGTCAAAATCACGCAGGATGCCTTGGTAAAAGCTGAAATTGACATTGCCAAAGCCCGCTGCCGTGGAGATGTCGGTGAAATGCCCAGTGCCGTCGTTGCGCAGCAATTGGGAGTTATAGTCGTGGTTGGTGATGAAGCAATCAAAATCGCCGTCGTTGTCAATGTCCTGAAAATCGGAAGTCCAGGATTGCCAGCCGATTTTAAGGCCATAAGCACCTGCCGCTTGCGTATAGTGTTCGTTGCCATCGTTGACAAACAACTGGTTGATGCGGCGGGGGTCTGCGGGGTCAGTGGCACCGCCCCTGCATTTTGCGATGTAGAGGTCGGTGTCGCCGTCGTTGTCGAAATCCGTCCATGTGCTGCCGTAATTTCCAGAATTATCGGAGACGGGCACGGTCGCCAAATTAATCCATTGGCCGGCCTCGGAGAAACTGCCGCTACCGTTGTTGCCCCAGATGCGGCTTGCGGCATCGTCGTGGCAGGAGAAAATATCCAGCCAACCGTCGTTGTTGATGTCCGCAAAATTGGAGCCTTGGGCAAAATAGCTGCCGCCCGGCAGATTCGTTGAGGAAAAGCCATATCCGTTGTTATTGGCCAAAAGGAGTTTTGCGCCGTCGTAATAACCGCCAAAAAAGAGGTCGCAAAGCCCGTCGTTGTTGACGTCTGCCGCAGCCAAGGCCCAAGCGTTGGAGGGGTAGTAGCCGAAATTGTAGTGGTTGAAAGCTTGGTTGCTGGCTGTTTGGTACTCAATGTTCACGGTGTTGCCATCTTCCAGCCTGACGATGTCGTCCTTGCCGTCGTTGTTAACGTCCACCACGGCCAAGGAGGAATTGCTGGAAAACGAGTTTGGCAGGTACAAAAGGGAGGTTCGGTCTGTAAAGGTTTGGGCAAACGACGATTGTGCAAGCATCAGCAGCAATGAACCATTGATAAAGAGACGAATGTGAAGCATGAGTGAAACGGGTTTAGGCTGTGAAATGAACTTGGCAAATGTAATGAAGGCGAGGGATTTGCCTAATAAATAATGGGTTATGCCACTTTGGCGACGGTATGCTCACACTGTCCCGGCCTCGCCGATGGTTCAGGCAAAAGACGTAAAATGCCCACTATTTAAAATCTATATGCGGCCAATGACTGCCCATTCATTCCCATTAAAACCAAATTGCCAAATTGCGCCACGCAGCGCAGATCTCCCCTCAACTGCAAGCCTGAGTTTGCCTGCGGCAAATACGTAAACCCACCCTTCCCATCGCCTCGCAGCAGCTGCCCGAGGTTGGCGTCGGCCATGCCGAGGCGCAGTTTTAAGTGGCGGTCATTGCCAAGTAGCAGCAGGTCTTCATTGCCATCCTTATCGGCATCCAGCACGGCGATGCAATGCACGGGGGCGAACTGCGCCTGCACGGGCAATTGCACCAGCCTGTAGTTTCCGCTGGCATCACTGAGGAAAAGCGAGGTCTGTAAATGATTGACTGTCAGGTGCTTGGCTTTTTTAAATTCTCCTTCGGAAAACAAGTCGGCAGTGGCCACCGTCGAATAGGATTTGAAATCCGTGAAGCGCTTTTTGAATTTTGGCAGTTGTTGCACCAGTTCGTCACGGGTCAGGTACGGGTAAGATTTGCCTTGGATATAGGTACAAAGAATCGGGTCAACCGAGCCGTTTTCATCGAAATCGGCGTGGTAAAGTTCGGCAGGCTCCGAGTCCGACGCCTTGATTTGGGTGTTCGTTCCGAGGGTCCCGACGATGAAATCAGGGCGGCCATCCTTGTTGAGGTCGGCCACTTCGATGCAGTTCCACATGCCGTTGTACGCCTTCCCGAAAACCTGTTCAGTGGCAGGTTTTAGTTGGCCGCCATCGTTTAGGTAGGCCGCCACGGGCATCCATTCACCGACTGTCACCAAGTCCAGTTTTTTGTCTTGGTTCAAGTCCACCCACACGGCGTCGCAGACCATGCCGGGCTGCGCCAAATCGGGGGCGAGGGCTTTTGTTTTATCTGTGAAAACGCCTTTTCCGTCATTTAAAAGCAGGTAGCTGACGGCGGCTTCTGGGTATCGCCCCGGCACCACCCTGCCTCCCACGAAAAGGTCAGGGTGACCATCACCGTTCACGTCGCCTACGGCCACGCAGCCCTTGCTGCCGGTTGCCTTCGGCAATGCGTTGGGGCTTTTGGAGAAATTGCCTTTACCATCATTCAGGTAAAGTCGGTCTTGCAGCGCTGCATCGTCTGGCTGGAATTGGTGGTAGCCACCGCTGGCCACGTAAATGTCCAAATCCCCATCGCCGTCTGCATCGAAGAGGGCAGCGTCGGCGTCTTCGATGGCCTTGTCCACTTCAAAAGCCGTGATGATAGCCTTCGTAAACTGCCCGTTTTTTGCTTGTAAGAACACACTGGCCGCCTGCCCTGCCGCCCCACCAATGAAAAGGTCTTCCAATTCATCGCCATTGAGGTCGCCCTTGGCCATGCACGGGCCTTGGGTGCTTAGCTCTCCGATGAGTAGTTTCTGGCGGTCGAAATCACGGTATGGGACAGTCGGGTTTTCATAATTAATGGGGGATTTAATTTGGGTAAATATGGGCGTATATTTTGCTTTTATTGGCTTCGCCAATTGTGCATTTTTTTCCTCTAAAATAATAGTCGAATTAATGGCTATATCCGTCCGTTTTTCTTGTTTGCCAGTTGGCCAATTTATAATTAATGAATCAATTTTAGCAGCCTTTCCCAAGCCAAAATGCAAAGTAGGTGAAACAGCAGAAAGATAGCCACGGGCTGGATTTTGCTCCGCAAAAAACTGTTTACCACCAGCAAATACGGAGACTTTCGCCCCAAGACCTTGGGTATTCAAGCCTTCGCCTTTTAGCGATATTTGCAGATAATTACCTGATTTTTTATCCACGATATTTTCATAGACAAATGCAGGTTTATTCACATTATTGACAATTAAATCAAGGTCGCCATCCTTGTCCAAATCAGCATATGCTGCCCCATTGCTATTGCTCGGTTGGCCCATGCCACAAGCATTGGTGATATTGTCAAAATGTAGTTCGCCATTGCCCCGAAACAGGTAATTTGTCACATTGGAGGCGGGCATGTTTTTGATGATTTCCAGCACGTC
>JADLHE010000061.1 GCA_020848965.1 Saprospiraceae bacterium | reverse complement strand
CGCCTTGTTTACTACACCATTGACCAATTGGACTTCGGCTTGGTATACAAACTCCTCGGTTAATTTATCTTTGACCAATATCTTGGCTTGTGTCTCAGTGCTTCGCAAATGCACGATGATACGGGCCTGTTCCCAAAGCCCTACCAATGCTGGGTCGGAGTCGGAGAGGGTCATAACCATCTCGTCCAATTGGCTCGTCAATAAAGCCATATTCTCCGCAACCTTATTTTCCAATTGCACTTTATTGCCGCTTATTTCCACTTGCAAATTGCGGGTGGCGGATTCTTTGGCAATCCACGCTTTATTATCGGTATCCAATTTATCCAGTTTGTCCTTGGTAAGGCCAAAAGGGGTGGACTGCTCCAGAAATTTAGTACCCGATTCATGTATTTTGGTGCAAGTAGGCCCCAATTGGTCCAAGGTGACGGCCTTCAGTTTGGCCACTGTCCAGTTCATTTCACCCACCAATACCAAATCATTGATACCAGCAGCATAAGATTTAACCGCCTTAGCCACAATCATGGCCGATACATACAAAGGTGCTCGCAATGCATCCCGTTGCTTGGTCATATCCTTGGTATCCATCATGGCCAAAGGCACCAATTTATCAATTAAAGTATTCCGGTCATTAAAGTTGGTCATCACGCCCGTAAAAGCGGAAACCACGTCAAAGCGGGGCTTGTAGGTGAGATAAAGCAGCGCAATCGCCTTGAACATTTTGATTTTAGCATCGAGCTCTTTTCTAATCTTGCTCATCTCTATTTGGTTTTAAATGCTACGCCGTTGAATCGGCACCTAACGAATAGGGGTTTGGTCATTTGCACAGAACGAGCGGCGTAAAGATGATTAATGATATTTTTTTAAAAAACAAAGACCTTGCCAATTTTGTTGGGCTTGATAATAATTTTTCAAAGAAATGGTTGGCAAGAGGGCGGCAAAACTAGTTGTAAATTTTACACTTTGGGGGACGGGGCAATGACAGGCTCTTCGTTCGTACTGCCGAAGTCCGCTTCGGCAGCGCAGGTGCTGGGTAGTGGAACACTTGTTACTACAATTAAAAATCATCCCTGCACTCACCTAGTATTTCCGTGATTTCGCCAAAACCGACTACGGCTGTCGCACCTTCTTTCATGATAAAATTTCGACCGACAAAAAACTCTTTTTCTATAAGAATATCTTTATAGACTGGAATCTTAACGATTCTTTGGTCATAGGTGCAGTCAAGGTTTAACGCTTCGTTTTCAGCAATTGGAATTTCCGAGGAGCGGATAAGCTTGTCACTGAAAAACAGTAGCGGCCTGTAAAATGGGGGCGCTAGCGGTTTTGACCGATATACGTTTACGAATGTCAAGTTTGCTTTTATTACAAACATAGAAACAGGTTTAAAAGCATTTATTCCCATCAATAGACTTCAAAAAAGTCTTTGTAGTGAATTACATAAGATTCACCTGGTTCGTCAGTTGAAAACAAAAAATCTAGGCTTTGTCCATTTTCAAAGGATATATGCAAACATTTTTGCTCATCCCAAGACGCACCTGTCGTTTTAACTTCAAGTAAACTATTGAAAGAAACTAAATCCCTTCCATTTTTCCAGCTCCAAAAAGACAGCAACTTATCTCCTGCTTTCAGTGCCACACTGCCTGTCACGGAAATATAAACACTATTTGAAAAATTGAACGTGACTTGATAAGGGCCGAAAAGTATCGTTTCAAGCACTATATCAATTAAGTAAGTATAACTTTCTTTAAGTTCCATAAAAATTGTTTTAAAACCTGCTCTCATCACCGCCAAGGCCATACAAGCGATTAATCGAGTTAAATCAATTTCTTCCGTTTAAACCAAACCAGAATGCCAAGTACAGTAATCGCCATGAACACCAAACAAGCAAAGTATCCGTACCTCATCTTTAGCTCCGGCATATTTTCAAAATTCATCCCGTAGATGCCAGCAATGAAGGTCAGGGGCATGAAGAAGGCAGAAAACACCGTCAGCACCTTCATCACGTCGTTCGTTTTTTGCGCAGACAGCGATAGGTAGATATTGGAAAGGTTGTTCACGTCCTCTTGTGCCACGTCGAAGAGGGTGACCAGCTTTAAATGCAGGTCACGGATGTCCTGCAAAAGTTCGGTGTCGTCGGGAGCGGGCTGGTGCATGGCCAGTATTTCCTGAGTCTGCAACAATAGCTTTTTGCAGAGGCTCGCCTGCCGCTTGAGAAAGTAGAAACGCTCCAGCAGCGCCGGGCGAATCGTTTTCAAGAAAATAACGTTCTCGATTTGGTCTATTTCCTCCGATAGTTGTTGGGCAGGTTTATCGAAGGAGTGGACGGCTTCCCGAATCACCCTACTAACCACCCCTTGGCTGGAGGTGCATTTTTCAGAGCCACCATATTGCTGCTTCATGGCCTCCAAAAACGGGAACTGCTTTCGGTGTACCGTCACCAAAACATCATCGTTGTAGAATATCGCAATTTTATTGGTCAATTGTTGAGGGGTTTGCGCTTCGTCCTGCTTTTCGTTGTTGTGGACACGCAAGATGATAAAGTCAAAATTGTCCAATCTTTCAAACTTGGGCAGGTGGTCCGGTTCCATACAGTCCTTCAAAGCCAGCGGGTGTATCGGGTACTGATTGCCCAATGCCTCCAACTCCGCAATATTGGGGGTGCTGATGTCTATCCAAGTAAAATTTGCCTTGCCTGTCAGCTTTACTTTTTCGGTCATGCGCTTTTTGTTGATGCTTTTCGAAGTTTAGATGGGCAAAGATAACGCATCTATCTCCCCCATCACCCTTTCCGTCTCCACCAGCGCCACGATGATTTTCTGGTAGTGCAAAATCTCCTCAAAGCCCAGCACCCGCTCCTTGCGGTCTTTCAGCCACTTCTGGGCAGGCTGGTAGCCACCGATGTAGAACTCCCAAGCCGACTGCGGCACGTTGGCAAAGTATTGGGTGTCGTTGATATAGACCCGGCCCGTGACGGGGGTAAGATTTGACAAATCTTGAAGATTTGTCAAATCTGGCATTGGCTCGAACCTCGGCTTCGTCACCCGGTTGTCCCCATCCACGGGGTATTGCGTGAGGTACTGCTCCACCTTGGGGCTTTCCAGTAGGTGGAGCTGCCGTAGCTCGCCGCCCAGGCGCACCAACTGCCAGAACTTCTCCGCATCGGTTGGGTACGGAACCCGTGGAAAGTCTATTTTCAAAAACTCCTTGTACCGCTCCCGGTAGCTCGGCGAGTGCAGCACGGCGTAGATATAGTCGAGTACGTCAATGGGCGCAAAGCTTTGCTTGTAGGCATCCTGCATGCCCTCGTGCTGGTTGGCGAAGCAGACCTCGCTCCCGCCCTCCCGCTCCGGTGTGAAGGCCAGCCCCAGCCCCTTCGCTATCTGCTGCACGATGTCCATGTTAAGGTTCGGCTGGCGAGTGGGCTGGGAGAATAGGTCGGTGGTTTGGGCGTCGGGGTAGAGGTAAAGGGGGAAAATAAAACTTCTATCATAGACCGTAACTATTTTATGAGTACAAACGCAATTAGTTATAAGTGTTGCAAAGTCCTCCTTACTTTGTCTGCCTAAAACTATTCCATAATTACCCTTATTCATTCCTGCCATAATATTGCCACGGTCTCTCGAAAGAATTGTACCATTATAAATAATCCATCTTATATCAAATGGACGAGTAAGACAAGCAAAAAAAGAATTCTTCCAATTGGTGGTCTTTCTTAATTCTTTTACTGCATCTTCGACTATCCACTCATTATCTCTTAAATCGAATTTGTCTTTTCTTTCTTTAGGAGTATAATCACTTGTAACGAAATCATTTATCCTTTGTTGAAGTTTTAGTTTTTCAAAATCAATTGCAAAATGGTCTCTTTTTGTTTCAATTCCTGAAACACCATTCATCAACTCATCAATCTTAAATCCTTTTTCATAAATATTTATTTTGTCAAAATTCATTGGGACAAAAAACAAGTTTGGAAAACTAATTCTTAGTTTTACCCAATTCAATTCTTGAATTGAATTATTACTTAAGCAATCATATTTGAATTCTCTTTTGCCTTGCAATCCAAAATGAAAAACTTCTCCTAATTCACTTTTCTTTTTAAGACCTGTTTTAACAAAAATATTGATTGATACACCTTGCATAATATCAAAAACATTTTGGTCTGGTGAACCATCGGGGCAGACTTCTTTCTTATTAGCATTTCCGTGCAAATCCAAAATATAAATCTTGTCAAAACTCTCCAACAAATGCTTTCTCATTTGCCGATGCGTAATACCGTCAATGAAGCTATTGTTGGAGATATAAGCCAAGATGCCACTCCCATTTTTATCAATAAAATGCTGGCCATACCGGATGAACTTGATGTAATCATCATCAAGGTTGATTTTCTTTTCGTTCAAATCCTTTTTATAATCGGCAATCAAGCCTTGAATCCACTTACCTTTATTAGAACTGCTTATTGCATACGGCGGATTCCCAATCACGCACATCACGGGCGTATCTCTTTTCACCTTATTGGCCTCATTCGCCTCGTCGCTCAGCCAGTTGGCGAAGAGCGTCCCCGTGTCCGGGTGGCTTTCTTCAAGGCTATTGGTGAGGAACACCCGCAGGCGCTGGGTCTTGGTGGGCCGGAAGCCCGTCTCCGTCAGCAGCAAATCGAGCTGGAGGTGCGCCATCGCGTAGCTGGCCATCAGCAGCTCGAAGCCGTTGAGGCGGGGCAGCAGGTGGGTTTCCACGTAATTGCTCCAGATGCCCTGTTGCCCCTCAAAGCGCTTGTGGATATGCTTCACCACCTCGGCGAGGAAGGTGCCCGTGCCCGTGGCGGGGTCGAGTATTTGCACCCGGTGGGTTTCCACTTCGTGGTCTTTGTAGCCGGACTTGGTGCGCCCGTCGCTGGTGGGCACTTTCACGTTCATCTTCACCTTGCTGGTGTCGGCGAGGCCGCTGGGCAGCCCGAACTCGGTCTTTAGCACCTCGTCCACCGCCCGCACGATGAAGCTGACCACGGGGGCGGGCGTGTACCAGACGCCCCGTGCCTTGCGCAGCTTGGGGTCGTACTCGCTCAGGAAGGTTTCGTAGAAATGGATGATGGGGTCTTCCATCTTGGTGGCCTTGCCGTAGTTGCGCAGGATTTCCTCCACGTTGCAGGCGAGAAAGATTTCCACGAGGCTGTCCACTATCCAGCGTATGCGGTCGTCAATGTCCGGCCCGGCGATATAGCCGAAGAGCTTGCGCAGGAAGGGGTTCGACTTGGGTATCAGTTCGGCGGCCTCCTGTCGGCTGAAGGTGGGCAGCGTGGGGTCGTGCAGCCGTGCGGCGAACATGCCGTAGGCGATGGTCTGCGCATACACATCGGCGAAGCTCTTGGGCGTGATGTCGTGGATGAGTATCTGCTGGAAGGCTTGCAATTGCGCCTTCAGGGTGCTGTCCTCCTTGTTGTCCTCGTCGCTGAGGAGTGCCTTTTCTATCACATCGGAGAGGAGGCGGGCCTTCCCGGCCATCATCTCGGCCAGTTTCTTCGGGCTTTTGATGGTCTGCCCGACGTAGGTGCAGAAGTCCTTGACGAGGTTTTCGAATTGGGCAAAATTATCGGGCAGTGGCCGGATGCCCTTTTCCGTCACCTCGCCAATGGCGATGCTGGTCACGAACTGCCCATCCCGGTAGAGCCGGAAGTCGAGGTAGTCGGTGAAGATGAGATTGGGCAGGGCGGCCTTGTAGCGGTCGAACTGTTCCTTGTTGCCCGTCCGCTTCTGGCCGTCGAGGTCACGGTCGCCGATGTCCTTGGCCTCCACATGACCTATTGGGATTTCCTTTCGGGTGAGGATATAGTCGGGCGCTCCGCAAGACTGCCGCTTGGGTTCGTTGGTGGCCCGGATGTCCGGCACGAGGCTTTCGATGAGTTGCTGGAGGTCGCCCCGGAAGCTGTGTTCAGTGGCGTTGCCGAGGGCAAAGCGGCGGGCGATATTGTCGAGGTATTGCGGAGTTGTCATATTTGAGGGGGTAAAATTACACCTTGATGCTTGAACGTTAAGGCGATTAAATGCTAAAACTAAGTACTGTTATTGTATTTCCAGACAAAGATTACGGTTTGAATGGCTTCGTATTTGTTTTTTCTCTAGATAGAGGCGAAGTTATTGAAAAAAATAAATGAAGTAGTGCTTGATTCGATAACGTGGCATGATTTTAGGTTTTTCCCAAAATTGGAACGTATTGTGCTTGAGAACTTACCACACTTTGATTCACTATCCTTAACAAGCTTAAAAAGGCAGCTTGTAATATTAACAAATTCCTTCCCACTGAACGTTAATTCTTTAACCTGGACTTTTAGTCCTTATATAACTTCACACTATGGCCACTCCAATTGGCATATACAGGAGACAGGTCAACAAGCTTATTGCAAAAAACCAGCTTGACCTTGCTTTGAAGAAACTGATTCGTTTCTTTGAATTCTTTGAAATGGAAAAAGAAACAAGTGAACTCGTTGCAATTTCATGTCGCCTTGAATTGACAGAGACTGATAATTCTAAAGGAAAAATAACTAGAGAAAACTACATTCATGAAAGAAATGCCATTTTAGATAGCCTCAACAAATTTTTAGATACAAATTTTTCTGACGAAAAGGATGAATAGATGGGAGTACGATTCATTTACTTTGTTGAATATCAAATGTTCAATTTCACCAAATAACTTACAAAAAAACCCCAAATCCCCACCAATCCCCTCCCCTATTCGCAAGTTGCGTATTTCTGGACACCTCTAGACCTTTTCTGGACACTACTAAGCAATTTCTGGACGCTTCTAGACCTTTTCTGGAAGCACCTAAGCAGTTTCTGGAGACCCGTAAACCTTTTCTGGAATGCACTAGACCTTTTCTGACCCGACCTAAGCAGTTTCTGGAGACCACTAAGCTTCTGCTGGAAGCTGCTATGTCTTTTCTGGGCGGTCGTACGCTTGCACTGGACGCATCTAAGCGCTTTCTGGAAGGCAGTAAGCCTTTTCTGGAAAATGGTAAGCTCCTTCTCCATCAGGTGAAGAGCGCATTCCTCGAACCGTCACTCCCCGCAGCCGCTGACTGCCCACTGCCCACTGTCGAACTGCCAACTCTTAAACCTCCGCCTCCTGCATTTTCAGCTCGAACTTGCCGTCGAGGAACTTGATTTCGAGGTTGCGGCGGTACTTGAACCACGAGACGATTTCCTCGCCGAGGAACTCCCGGCGCCAGCCGCTGAAAGTGTCGTCGTCGAAATAGTCCTTGTCGTTCTTCATTTTCTTGAGCACGTTGCGGGGCATCACGATATGGTGGGAAATGCCCTCTTGCAGGCATTTGTAGCGCACCAGCAGGTCGAGCATTTCCATGAGGATGTCCTGCTTGGGGTTGTCGCTGTTGTCACGGGGCAGGCGGCCCAGCACGTCCCTTTCCTCCTGTGTGGCGGGGCGCTCGTACATCTCCACGAATTGCTTGCCGTATTTCCCAATGATATTGTCCGGCAGGCGGCGGTCGCCTTGCAGTGCCTCCAGTCCCGAATGCACGGCCCTGACGATGGCGCTGATGTATTTGCTGGGCAGCACCATCTCACGGGAGTGGTTGCGGCGCTGCGCCTCCTCCGTGCGCCAAAGCATGAGGCGCAGCAGGAACACCTGCTCCCGGCGGCGAAGGCCCTTGATGATATTGCTTTCGAGCACCTCCTTGTAGGGGTCTTGCTCGTAGGTGGCGGGGTCTTCGAGTATCTTGAACTCGTCGTAGGCCCAAGCGAGGCGGCCCATTTTGTCCAGATGCGCCGTTATTTTTTTCCAAAGGGCGTAGAGGTGCACCACGTCATGCAGGGCATAGTGGAGCTGCTTGGGCTGGAAAGGGCGCTTCTCCCAGTCGGTCACGGTATAGCCCTTGCTCACCTCGATGTCCAACTCGCTCTCCACCAGCTTGCTGAACCCGACCGGGTGCTTGTAGCCGATGAACGAGGCGGCCAGTTGCGTGTCGAAGGTGTTCTTCGGCAAAATGCCGTAATGGGTATGGAAGAGGCGGTAGTCGTTGTCGCCAGCATGCACGATTTTCAGCACTTTTTCGTCCACCAGCAGGTCAATCACGGGCTGTATGTCCTTGACCTTGAGGGGGTCGAGGAGGTAGTAGCCGTTGGCGGTTCCAATCTGAATGAGGCAGATGAGTGTGAGGAAACGTTTCTCGCCGATGAACTCCGTGTCGAAGCACATCCAGTCAATGCCTTGGTTTTCCTGCACGAATTCGGCGAGGCCCTCGGCGGTTTCAATCAATTTATATTTCAATCCTGAATTGGGCATAATCTGAAGGTGTTGGCTGATGGTTTTTGGCTATTTGCTATTGGTTTCGGGCGATTGGTTGTTGATGGCGCTACTATCAACAGTTCTTAATCGCAAAAAAAGCAGCTTTGTTTCGCTGCGCAATTTTTGTAGCCTTGCGGCAAAATTCCCGCTCAAAAAGACGGGCGAAGTTATAAATTATGGTTGCGATGCAAAGCATGTTTTGCAATCAGCCATCCGAAACCATATCATTTCTTTTAAATGTCTAAAAAACTCCTCATCACGGGCGCATCAGGATTTTTGGGCTGGCACCTTTGCCGCCATGCCCCCGATGGCTGGAACATCGTCGGCACCTATCATGGCAATGCCTCTGGCTTGTTCCCCAAAACACCTGCGCTCCAGCTCGACCTCCAAGACAAGGATGCCATGTGGCAGGCCATGAAATCCCAAAAGCCCGATGCCGTGCTGCACTTGGCGGCAGCTTCCAATCCAGCCCATTGCGAAGCAAACAAAGCGGAATCACGGGAGCTGAACGTGGAGGCAACGATGAATTTGGCGGAGTTCTGTGCCGAATTGCGGAGCAAACTGGTGTTCACTTCCAGTTCTCAGGTCTATGACGGGCTGCAAGCGCTCAACGAGGAAGCCCCCACCCCATCGCCTCAGAACGAATACGGCAAGCAGAAACTGGAAGCAGAGCAACGGGTGCAGGAGATTTTGCCGGAGGCGGCCATTCTACGGGTGGCGGTGATGTTCGGCATGGCCGGGCCGGGCACCAATAATTTCTTGCAGCAATGGCTCAGTGCTTGGCAGCAGGGCAAAGAGGTCACAGCTTTTTATGATGAAATCCGTTCTTTTTTAAGTGGGCGCTCGGCTGCGGCGGGCGTCTTCAAGGTATTGGAAAAAGGAGCGGAAGGCGTGTTTAACCTAGGCGGGGCAAGCGCCATCAGCCGCCATGCTTTTGCAGAATTGGCCAGCACGGTATTCGAGTTGCCTGCGGCGAAAATCATCCGAAAATCGCAGCAGGAAGTGCAGCTGACCTCGTTCCGTCCCGCCAACCTGACGATGAGTTTGGAGAAAATAAAGGGCTTGGGCTTTCAGCCCGCCGAGCCTTGGGAGGAGTTGGCGTGGCTTAGAAAATATACATCGTACGGAAGCTGAGGAAGTAGCCGACTAGCGAATCAAGGCCCTCTTCGTGTTTGCTGTGGTTGTAAAGCCGATTGAGGGAGCGGGTCCAACGAGCGCCAAAGCCGAAATGCTTGTTCATGAAAAAATCGGCACCGAAGGTAACTGAAATATCGTTGTCGTTGAAATTCTCCACTTCTTCATCGTGCAGGCTGCCAATGGCAGTAGCCTTCAGCAATCGTCCGTAAGAAAGCCCACCCACGGCTTGCACTTTATAAAAATCGTCTTCTTTCTGGTACCAATCCTTGTAGGCGAAAAGCACGGGAATCTCAATGTACTTCAGGTTGATTTTCATGTCACCCAGAATGAACTGTTCGTAAGAGCCACGCTGCGAATAGAGCATTTCGATGATGATGTCCATCTTGTCCTGTAACACAGTTATGACCCGAAGCCCCCCGCAAAGGCCCAGTTTGTTGTACCCAGCCGAGTCATCACCCAAGATTTGAGCGGCGTTTAAGCCGCCGACCATGCCCGCCCTGAAGCGCTGTTGAGCTTGCGCCTCATTATTAAAAATTGCGAGCAATAGCAGTGCGATAACGGAAGTTTGTAATGTCTTTTTCATCTATTCAATATTAATGGGGGTAATCCATACAGGAAATCAGTTAGCTAACGAAGGAACCGCAAAACTTGTTTTTTCAGCTTCGAATTCTTCCCGGATTAGTCGCATATTGGCATCT
>JADLHE010000060.1 GCA_020848965.1 Saprospiraceae bacterium | reverse complement strand
TCTTTTTCTGAAATTAATTCTTTTAAGTGTTTTGCCATAATTGGTAGTGCGGGATGTGGGAAAAGTACAATTTTGATGAGATTAGGGATGATGCTTACACAGAATAGCAAAAAAGTTTATTTTACTAATTCTGAGTCATTACCAAGTCCAGTAGACTTAGCAAATGCACTCTCTCTTTTTAAAGAAAGGATAGTATTGATGTTTGACAATGCTGAAACAGCATTAGGCTATCTACCACATTTAGACAAAACCCTCAAGCTGCTTACGATAAAACCAATTATTGTTATAAGCACAAGAACAAATGATTTTGACAGGTTGCTTTTTGATTTCAATTCTGATATGGAAATAATAGAAAAAATTGTTCCTAATCTCGAAATGAATGAAATAGAGAACATTATAGAAATACTCAAAAAGAATTCATTATTAGGCAAATTAAATGGAATGACTAATTCTCAAAGAATTAATGAATTTGTAAAAAGATCTAAAAAGCAATTATTGGTGTCAATGAGAGAGGCTACCAGCGGGCAAGGTTTTGACAGCATTATAAGGGATGAATTCGAAAAGATAGTGCCTTTTGATGCAAAAATGTTATGTTTGTGTACAGCCATAGCAACTGATATAGGATTAAGCGTTAGCAAAGGAGAGCTCATAAGTATTTCTGAAAATCCACCAAATATGGTTTTGAATTATTTAGAGAGAAATTTACAAGGTGTAGTGATTCCAGTAAATGAGAATAATGAAAGGTTTTGGTTAAGGCATAGAACTATAGCAGAATTTATTGTCACAGAAGCATCAACCAGTTCCGAATTACAGGTGGCATATATTAGATTGTTGACTGCACTTTCCACAATAATAGTTGGCAAAAAATTTAATCATCGTTCATTTCGACTATATAGAGAAATAATCAATCATAAAAATCTTTATTACCGTCTTAACAAAAGCATCAAGTCAGCAAGGGAGGTTTTTGACGCCTTGAGGATAGAATTATCACATGATTTTCATTACTGGTTGCAATATGGTTCCCTAGAACTAGAAGGTGGCGATATTGTGTTAGCTGAAAATTATTTGGAACAAGCATTGTCAATACAACCAATGAATGGTTTTGCCAACAATGCTAAAGGACATTTGTTGCTAAAAAAAGCCTTACACATTGCAATCAATAGAAATCAAGCTTACTCAATTCGTGAAGAAGCAGAAGAATTGCTATTTAAATCAATGACGGAATCAGGCATGGAAGATCCTTATGTTTATCATATTTACTGCCATCAAATGTTTTATTGGATTAAAAAGTGGGTTATAGACGATGATGAAAAAAAATCAGAACTTGAAGAATTGTTGAAGATTTGTGATGAAAGTTTGCAGTTTCATCGAAGGAATAAGAGACTGCAAACCATAAGAAAAGCAATATATCAAACTTATTTGAATTTGTCTATTAGCCCAGAAATTAGGCCAAAAGAACCTGAGTTGCCTAAATATAGTTTGTTCTATTAATGAAAATGATTTAAATCAAAATCTATCATCTTATACCCCCCCGTTTCAACGGGGGACTGCTACAACCCACACCCCCATCTATCATCTTTTCAGAACATCACGTCCCGCTGATGCGGATGCTTTGTAAAGAAGATAGATGTGGGTCAGGGTATCACCCAGCCCGCCGTTGAAACGGCGGGTTACAAGATGATAGATGCGCTATTATCTTTGCGTTCGATTTCCAAAACAACTACAACTAAACACAGACGAACAAACCACCACATGCCCAACCTTTCCCCGAAAAATCGGGGCAGGCTCTCCCTCATCAAATCCATCCAGGACATAATGCGGGAAGACCGTGGCCTCTCCGGTGATGGTCAGCGCATCGAGCAATTGGCTTGAAAGGTAACCACAGGCTGTTTATTCAAAATGCCAAAACAACGACTGATTTTGTAGCTTTGCGTAAGTGCTTATTATGGGCAGTGTCTGGGAACCTCATCTCCTAGGGGGTGTTACTAGAATAGTAGTTGAAAAACGAAGTAGTCAATATGAAAAGGCAAAAACACGCAGCGAACTTTCAGCTTATTGGCAAGCTATCCACGTGGGTGCAAAAGTGTGGGATGGTCATTAGGCCATTGCTATTATCCAACAGGTCGGGTACCAATAGTTGGGAAATGCAGTTATCGGGCCGAAAGCCCTTTGGCCTCCAACCGTTGAAGCGGAGATGGGGGCTGCTTATCGTCGTTGTGGCATTTGTGCAGTTGGCAATGGCGCAGGTCGAACCCAAATGGGTCTTGGCTTTGGACAAACAGCAATACGTAAAGGATGTGTTTCCTATCAATAGGGGTGGTTATGCATTTACCAGCATGTATTATTCGGATACCCTCAATAAATTGAATGCACCGAGGGAAATTGTGGTTGGAAAATTCAACCACAAAGGCAAGCTACTGTGGGAGGTACGTTTGAATGCGCCTAGCAAGGAGGTACCAAGTGAAATCATTGAATTATCGGACGGACGATTGTTTGTGTTTGGTTCCAGTCGTTCTGGTGTTTGGGGCACTGCCCAAAGCAATGGTTCCGGTGATGCGTTCATGTTGGAATTGAGCAGGATAGGCGAGTTAAAAGCTACCTATTTGTTGGGCACTAGACAGTATGACCAACTGTCGGAAGCCGCCTATACTGGCGATGGGTTTCTGATTGGCGGATTTACGGAGTATGGTTCCTTTGACAAAGTCTCTGATTTTGACAGCAAGGATGCTTTTATTGCGAAAGTGGATATGAAGGGCAATTTGCTGTGGTGGAAGAATTTTGGAATCAGCAAGCGGGATAATGTCAGCAAAATAAATGTGAACGAGGACGGCAGCTTTGATGTGCTTTGTGTGGTACGGGGTATTTATCCCAATCACCAGGACGACACAAACAGGTATTGGCTGGTCGGTTTTGATAAAAATGGCGAACGACTAAATGAGGTATTGTTTGATGCCACGGGCATGCAACTGTATAAATTAGATGACGGTTATTTAACCGTCGGTAAAAGACAAACGCCTGACACATTGGTTCAGTCACTTGGCAAGCAATCGCTTACGGCTGTACTTTATGACCGTCAGGGCCAAAGGATTTGGGGCAAATATTTTGGGGGCGAACTGGAGGAGTTCTATTGTGCCAGTTATTTTTTGAACGACCGACTATACATCATTTACAAGCATGAATCCTTGGAAAGGAGGTACGAGCATGTAGTGCCTACCTTCCACCAAATTGTGATTGACAAAAACGGGGAGATGATTTCGGATAAAATCTTGTTGGAAGGCAAGATAAGCTGCTCCGTTTTTCCGCTTGACCTAGGTTTTCTGATTGCATTGGATAGTAATAAACTAATGTATTTCCGCCAATGACAACCGCCTCCTGCTAACCAACTGTGTCCATTCCTGAAATAACCTTACACCTTACGGGCATAAAAACCCTGAGAATGAAAGGCACATAATCAATCAGCGTTGCAACGAGGGGACGGCTATTTCACTGTAATAACCCCCATTTTAAATTTAAAGACACTGAACATTTTCGGGCGTCTTTGCACCATAAAGAACAGCTTGTTCTCACCTATTTTGCTGCAATGGATGGGCTTGAACAGCATTTCCATATCATTGCTGGTGAGGAGCTTTTGCTTGGTTATTTTACCCGAACCATCCACTTTTGACATGACCGCTGCCATGTCATCTACCCCCACGTTGAAACTGTGTTCCTCTTCGGGGGTTTTACCAAAATCATTATTGCTTATGTTATGGAAATAATAGGCATTGCCATTGTATAAAAGGGTTTGAAAACTGTTGTAGGAATTATTGTTCCAAGTAACCGTACGCTTTGGTATTACCGTGATGTCTTCAATTTTGCCATCATTGCCCATTATAATGGATATGATATCCTTGCTGTAAAATGCCCGATTGGAAGATGTTCCGCCCGTGCTTTTATTGGAAGTAAAAACCCTCGTATAATTTTCCTCTGCATTGGCCAATACGGTGCCATCGCTCCAAAGATAGAGGTTTCGAAAGCCGAAATCAGGGTCCAGTCCTTCATTGCCGCTTTTATCGGATGCAATATTGGCTTCGCCCATTGCTTTTTTTTCGGCAATGGTAAATTTGTGCATATCGCTTTTTAGGACTTCCCCGGTGTTTGCATCCAAGATATTCGCAAATACGCCAACGATTGGGCCGAAAAATTCATGTGCATAGAACCCGATGGTAAATAGTTCTTGGTTGCTGTTCAGCCCAATTATGCCACCTTTTGCAAAGGAATCTTTTAATTTAATATCATATGCCTTGTAACCGTCATGGTTTTTGGAGAAATGGTACACCGATAACTTGTAATTGGGCAGTCTTTCGCCATCCTCTTTTTTAAATTCCTTTTCGGGATTGCCATTATATATCTTGGCCAATACATAAACATCGTCATTGTCGGCGAGCACCCATTTCAGGATTTTAAACCGCTCATGCTTGGTGTCTATCAGCACGTCCTTGTTCCATTTCAGCAGGAAGTTTTCATCCATGACGACTAGCCTGAACATAAAATCGTCGCCGCCCTTCAAACTGGAAGACTTGAGCGCAAATAAGAAATCGGTGGTATCTCCTGACACGGTCAAATACGGGGTCGGCAAGTCAAACCTGTGCTTCACGCCAATCTTGGTGATAGGGACTTTTTTGCCAATGGTGCCATCGAAGTCAAAATGGGCTACCGAAAACTCGGCGGAACCTTTGTCGGTGCTGTGGTCTTCCGTCACCCAAACCAGGCGGTCTTTCATGTTGAGGAGGGACACCGTTTTGGCCTTCTTCGTGTCGAATTTCAGCTCCTTGGAGAACAGCAGCTTGTTGAAATCATTGTCGTATTTCTCGACCACATGGATGGAATCGAAATGGCCATAGCCTTTCAATAGATAATAATCTACCAAGTGGCCGCTTTTGTCAGAAGCCAAATGGCCCTTGAAGTGCATGTACCTGATTAATTCCTTCTCAGGCCCCATCTCTATGCTTAGGTTTTGTGCCATGCCAAGCTTGGCAATCGAGGTAAGTACAAATACGAGTAGGTAGTAGCGCTGCATGTTAATAGGATTTAATTGTTTTGAGTACGGAGGGGTAAAAATAAGGCAAATCCAAAAATACCTAGGAGATTTACCCGCTGGCCCACCACCTGTCTCTTTTATTTGAAAAACGGCCTGCTCGTTGCAAGCTGCACTCGTTGTCGAGCGTTGTCGTTCTTTGATAGGAAATGAAAGGTAGTGAGCCAGTAAGGGAATCGACTTCCCGATCCGGCGATGGCCAGCGCATCGAGCAATTGGCTTGGCTCCGCTGCGTGAAAATAGCGGAATCCGACCAGATTTGACTATTTTTGCCCATCAAATCAGTCAATATGCAGCTATCGAGAGTCATTTTTTGGGACGTGGACTATGACCGCATCAACTGGGCGGAAAAGGCCCGGTTTGTCATAGGAAGGGTACTGATGTACGGCTCGGTGGCGGACTGGCAGGCCATCAAATCCTTTTACGGCTTGGAGCGCATCAAGGAGGAAATGCTGCAGGAGCGCTACCTCGACAAAAAGACGCTCAGTTTCTTGAGCTGCATCTTCGACATTCCTAAACAACAATTCCGATGCTACACCGAGCAACAGTCCACCCCGCCACATTGGGACTTTTGAACGACAATTAGGCGAGCAAGTAAAATGGGAAACGGTCAAAAAAACAATTCAAAAATTAGTCAAAGAAAAATACAAATAAATGCCCAACCACTCCCCGAAAAATCGGGGCAGGCTCTCCCTCATCAAATCCATCCAGGACATAATACGGGAAGACCGTGGCCTCTCCGGCGATGGCCAGCGCATCGAGCAATTGGCTTGAATGCTGTTCCTGAAAATCATGGACGACAAGAACCAGACAAACAGAATTTCCCTAACTTTGCCCTAAATCTGCTTCCATGAAAACGACAATAGATACATCCACCAAAGACAGCATCCTGCTGCTGTACGGTATGGCAGAAAAGCCTTATGGCGACATGACCCCGGAAGAAAGGAAAAAAGTGGCCGCTGCTGCATTCGAGCGGGCAAAAGAAGCGGCATTTACAAGGGGGTTGCCCATTATTTACGGATGGAAGGGGCTGGTGATTGCTGAATATGTGGATGGCAGGCGCTTTGTTCGGGAAAACGGGAAAGACATCAAGCCCTACCATGACTGATAAGCCTGAAATTTACGTCTTGGCAGGTGCCAATGGAGTTGGTAAGACTACCCTCAACCTACTCGCCATACCTAGGGCGATAACTTTTATCAATGCGGACGACATCGCCAAGCAGTTGAAGGAACGTTTGGGCGACATCAATGTACAGGAACTGGCCAATGCACAGGCTTTGGAGCACATGAACGCCCTTATTGCGGAACGGCAGGATTTTGCCATCGAAACCAACCTTGCCGACCAAGAAACTTGGCAATTTTTGATGGGATTGCAACGCATTGGTTATTTGGTGCGGCTTTATTTCTTCGGCGTTTCCGACGTGGACATCTGCATCAACCGGGTCTTCAACCGGGTGCCACAGGGCGGCCATTTCGTGCATCCCGATATTGTAAGGATGCGCTACGAGGCGGGTTTGAAATTGCTGCGGCAATACAAGCATATACCCGACCAACTCATTTTGACGGACAATGAAGGGGAAAGCACCAATTGCGCCGAGTTGCGTTTGGGCGAAGTCACTTGGAAAAGTGAATCCTTGCCTGATTGGGCCGCTTTTGTATTGGAAAATGAAGCAGCAAACTCACCCACCGATTCTACCATCGAAGGCATTCGGGAAAAATACCGCCGCATGAAGGACGGTAAGTAGGTTAATCCCTCCACCTTCGCCGCTCAAAAACTCAACCACCTTATGGCCCAACCGCTACTCCGACCTCAAATCCATCCGCCCCAACCTGCGGGAAGACTGTGGCCACTCCGGTGATGCCCACCCCATTGAGCAATTGGCTTGGATACGCTGCGTGAAAATAGCGAAATCCGACCAGATTTGACTATTTTTGCCCATCAAATCAGTCAATATGCAGCTATCGA
>JADLHE010000059.1 GCA_020848965.1 Saprospiraceae bacterium | reverse complement strand
GTAGGTGATAGGCTGACCTCCAAAGCAATTGATTTATCTGGGTTTAATGCTTCCACCAATGTCTCCCTCCGCTTTTTTGTGGCGCAGAAAGGCTATGGTTTGGGGCCAGAACTCTTGGATGAACTGACAGTGGAATTCAGGAACGACCAGCGTGAGTGGGTAAAAGTAGCAACTTTTTCTGGTACGGATGATATGCCCCTTGATTCTGTTCCGCCCTTTATTTTTAATGGCATCCCCGTGGACGACCCGCAGTTTTTCCACGAGGCGTTCCAATTTAGGTTTAATGCCAATATTTCACCTTTTGGTGAATATGAAAACGATTTATGGCATGTGGATTATGTGATGTTGACGAAGAATATCACATCGAGCAATCAAAGTTTTAATGATGTAGCATTTACCAATTTGCCAACGACCATTTTAAAAAATTATACCTCAATGCCTTGGAAACATTTGGATGCTGAACAGGATGTGGAAAAAGAGGTATGGGATGTTTTTGGAGTAGGGTTGTACAATCATTACCCGAATATCGCTATTATGGGCGATTCAAAGATTTCGATTAAAGAAACCACCACCAATACAGCATTTAATCAGGATTTTAAGGTGTTTGAATCAGGCCAGAACATACCTGAGAAAGAGCCATATAATTTTATCAGAACGGTGCCATCTGTTAATTTCTCCGGCATAAAAGATGTTATGGTTGGAATTAGTGATGCGCCGCTGCGCAATTTGGAAGTTAAATATCAATTTGATTATAGCGATAATGCAACGACGGGTTTTAACAATACTGTCGTTTTAAATACCCCTTTCTCCAATTACTTTGCCCACGACGACGGCACCGCAGAGCGACAAGTTGTCATTAAATCAACAACAGGTACAGAGCAATTGGTGTCCAAATTCCATGCAAATGTGGAAGATGAACTGCGCTATGTTGAAATCATGTTTCCATTTGTTAATGGCGATATATCCAGCCAATTGTTTAATTTGGTGGTATATGTGGATACTTTGGACGACGAGCCTGAATTCCAGCGGAGTTTATTGAAACCACTGCAACCCAATGTGTCTTATGATACTTTGCAGGGCTTTACGACCTATCCTTTGGATAATTTTGCGGGTGAGCTGCTGCCCTTAACCATACCGGCCAATACGGATTTCTATGTGGGTATCCAACAGGTCAGCATCGTAAACGCTGGCATTCCTATTGGACTTGACCTCCAGCATCCTTGTGATTGCAACTATTTTAATTTCAACAACGATAGCTGGAACCCACTGCCTGAAAGCTACCAAGGTGCCATGATGTTTCGACCAGTATTTGGAGACACAGCCCCAACAAGCGGCACTAAGGAGGTAGCCATATCCCAAAATTTAGTGACCATTTACCCAAACCCAAGCCAAGGAAAGGTCAAGCTCAAATTATCGAATGGCGACTATCTAGACTACCAAATAACCATTGCCAATAGTTTGGGTCAGGTAATGAAGCAAATTAGGTTCCAGCCTGAATTGGATTTAACTGCCTTTGCAAATGGCGTTTATTTCGTAGTGCTGACGAATACGCACACAGGTGAAAACTTTAGCCAACGAATTATCTTGGCGAAGCCCTAATTTTGTGCGGCAAACAAAAATTGACTAAATAAAATTGATATGGACATTACGGTTCAAGAACTAAAAAAACGATTGGACGAAGGCGATAATAACTTTGTTTTGATTGACGTCCGGGAGCCTTACGAGCGTGAAGAATTTAATATTGGTGGACAACTTGTTCCGGTCGGATCTGTCATGGGGGCCATTCCAAGTTTGATGGACCACAAAGATAAAGAGGTGGTTGTTTACTGCCGTTCCGGCAACCGCTCTGGAATGGCAAAGCAGTTGCTCGTAGCATCAGGCTTTACCAATGTGAGAAACCTGCTGGGTGGGATGCTTACCTGGCGTGAAAACTTTGGATGAAAATCTGGCAATTTTTAGGGTGCTTTTCATTGCTGTTGGCAGGCTGTATCTCCTAGCACGAGGAATCATTGCCTGTTTCCAAAGATAAAATGGCGGAGTTGATGTTCGATGTGCACATCGCCGAAGGCGCCATGTCCCAGTTCCAAGGCGGGCCAAAAAAAGACAGCATCGCTGACCTGTATTACAACCAAGTCGCCGAGATTCATGGCGTTGACCGACCGACCTTGGACACCTGCCTAGCCATCCTCCAACGAAACCCGGAACTGGCAAAAGAGGTGTACGAAAAAGTGATGGAAATGATGGACAAGGCTAGGGTGCAGAAATAGAAATCACATCAAAAGAAAAGCGGCCAAGTGCTAGGCACGGGCCGCTTTTTTCTTTCGCAGTTGTTTTTCATATGGCACAAGCATTTTTTTTCTTGGGCCGAAATGTTCGCACGGATGCGATTTGAATGGATAGAAATCGGTAATTCTTCTGCAAAATAGGGTAGTGCAACAGTAAAAATCTCGACCGTTTAGGAAGCGGTACCATTTTGAACGGGAACGGTCGGTTTCAATTTGGATGTGGAAAAACATAATGGGAAAATTGGCGGATGCCCCTGATTATACGAATTGCCCGTTTCGCTTCGTTTTATGCTTGGCATTTTGCCAATATCCTTGCCGCTGTTAAAAATTTTATAATTTCACCCCGCCAACCCAATTCCCGATGCTGATGTTGAATCTACAAGCGTTTTTGATAGGAAACAGTTGATTTCCAGAAGATTAGAACAGATGCAGACACAATCCGTTATAGATTTAATCAGTGAAACAAGCCTGCCCGACAAGTCAGGAGTGCGAACTGAACCAAAATGGAAAAACCTTCTGATGATGAATAGAAGCCGAGCATTTCTTGTGGTATTGGCCATGTTTGCCGTACTGCTGCAACTCCCAGCTCAAAAAACAACCGTCTTCACCGAGGCACAATTGGCCTACAAGCGGGGGGAGGAGCTTTTTCAAAAAGGTGTTTATGGCTATGCCATGACCGAGTACAAAGAGGCAATCCAGCAACTTTTGCCAGCAAATGAGCCAGAATGGGAGCATCTTCGGATGCGCTCGGAACTTGGCTATGCCAAAGCTGCTGTCCGACTGGACCACCCCGATGGCGAAAAGCTCATCCTTGAGTTCATTCGTAAATACAAGCCCGACCCGCTGGCCAGCCAAGCGCTGCTAGAGGTGGCCAACTATTTCTACAATGCGCAGAAATACGACAAGGCCATCGAGTTCTACAAGCAAATAAACCCCCGTGAGCTGAACGCAACACAGCGTCAGGAGCTTTATTTCAAGATTGGCTATTCTTATTTCGTCCAGAAAAAATTCAAGGATGCGGAGGCCAATTTCAAGGAAATCAAGGACACGGAAGGGGACTATTTCTACCCGGCCAACTACTATTATGGCCTTTGCAAGTTCTTCAATAACCAGTTTGCGGATGCCATCAAGAGCTTCCGTTTGGTGGAGCGCTCGAAGGACTACAAGCCCTATGTACCTTATTATATCTCCCAAATTTACTTTGCGCAGCGTGACTATGAAGAGTTGATAAAATACGCTGAGCCAAAATTGAACGATAAGACGCTCCGCAATTTGAAGGAGATGAACCAGTTGGTGGGGCAGGCCTATTTCGAAAAAGGCGACTACAAAAAGGCATTGCCTTATCTCGAAAAATTTGCCGAAAGCTCCGGCACCATGCGGGAAGAGGAGTTTTACCAGTTGGGCTACTGCCAATACCAAGTTGGCCAGTACGCAAAAGCTGCCAAGAACTTTGAGCAATTGCATGCTTCAAACACGGCACTCGGCCAGACGGCGCTGTATTATTTGGGCGATTGCGAGCTGCGCTCAAAAGACAAGGCGGGTGCCCGAAATGCCTTTGGAGCTGCCAGCAAAATGGACTTTGACAAGGACATTCAGCAAAGCGCCTTGATAAACTATGCCAAGCTTTCCTACGAACTTCATTACGACAAGGAAGCCCTGACCGCATTGCAGAGTATCAAGACCAGCTCGAAATATTACGCTGAATCACAAGGTTTGATGAGCGAAATCTTTGTGAACACCCGCAACTACGACCAAGCCATCAGCACCTTGGAGGCCATGCCCAGCAAGACGCCTAAACTGAAGGAAGCCTATCAAAAAGTGCTTTACCTGCGGGGCTTGCAGCACTTGAAGGATGGCCGTGCGGCGCAGGCACAAACCTTGCTCGAAAAGTCGGTGGACAATGCCTTCAACAACGAATACAAAGCTTTGGCGCTCTATTGGTTGGGCGACCTTGAGCACCAGAACAAGAATTATAACAAGAGCATTGATTACGTCAATCAGTTCATTGCCTTGGCAAAGAACATAAAGACTTTGCCCGATGAGTCGTCCGTGAATACGGCCAACTACATGCAAGGCTACAACTACGTGAAAAAGGAAAACTACTCCACGGCGCAGGGCTATTTCACGGACGCTGTGGCGGGCATCAAGCGCAACCGGAGCAGTATCAAAAACAAGGCGGTCAAAGATGGGGTACTGGGCGATGCAACCCTGCGTGCGGGCGATTGCTTGTTCAAGAAGAACAATTACAAAGAGGCCATCAAGTTCTACGATGAGGCCATTACGGCCAAATACCCGGGCTTTGAATATGCGCTATTCCAGAAGGCCATCATAGAAGGCTTGCGGGGTAACACGACCGATAAAATCATTGCCTTGGAAGACCTTATCAATAAATACAAGACTTCCGAATTTGCCGATGATGCCCTGTTCCAATTGGGTTTGACCTACCAAGACATCAAGCAGGCCAGCAAGGCAACGGAAGCCTTCAAGAAGTTGGTGGCCGACTATCCGAACTCCGATATGGTGAACAATGCACTGATTCGCCTCGGTTTGGTAGCCTACAACTCTGGCAATTCTCAAGCAGCCATCAACTACTACAAGCAGGTATTCTCGCACCAGCCTTCTAAAGAGGAGGCGGATGCTGCCTTGGCTGCCCTTCGTGAAATTTACATCAAGGACCTTGGTGACCCAGATGGCTTTAACGCATTTTTGGAAACCATTCCTGGTTACAAATTGGACAATTCACAAAAGGACGAAAATGCTTTTGAAGCGGCAGAAGCAGCTTACGAAAAAGCCAATTACGACCGTGCCGTTGCCGATTACACGGACTATATCAGGAAGTACCCGAATGGCGTGAACATCCTTGTGGCCTATTACCACCGTGGCGAGAGCTATGCCGAGTTAAAACAATATGACAAGGCATTGAACGATTACGAATATGTAGTAAGCAAAGGCGAAGGCAACAAATACTATGTGGATGCGGTTGGCAAAGCCGCCGATATTGCCTTTAAAGGCAGTAAGGACTATAAGAAAGCCTACAACTACTTCGTGAAATGGGAAGCAGTGGCTGCCAATGCCAACGACCGCTTCGAGGCTCAGTTGGGGGCCATGCGCTCGGCCTATAAACTTGGCGACACGAACGCCGTTCAGGCCGCAGCCAAAAAAGTATCATCCAACCCTTCTGCTACCGACGAACAAGTGGCTCAAGCCAATTTCTACATCGGTAAGATAGCATTCGACCGCAAAGAATGGGACGGAGCCATGCAGGCATTCAACAAAGTGCTTCAAAACAGCGACAATGAGTTGACAGCAGAAGCCCGGTATCTCATTGCCGAGATACATTACCAGAAACGGGATTTGGAAAAGGCGAAGAAACGTTGCTTGGATAACAACAACGACAATTCCAACTACCCGTATTGGGTAGGCAAGAGCCTGCTATTGCTGTCTGATGTTTTTGCGGAGCAAGATGATTTATTTAGCGCCAAAACCGTTTTGGAAGCCTTGATTGAAAACTACGACGACAAAACGGACGATATTATTCCAACGGCGAAAAAGAAACTTGACGCCTTGAACAAGGCTTCGTCTGGCTCCAACCGTATTGACAAGACCAACAATTTCATGGAAGAGGGTGGCAATTGAGAAAGGATTGAATGCTAATTTGGGATACCTGAAATTCGTATCCACTAATTGGCATCCGGCATCCAGCATCCATTAACAAGCAATCAAATCAACAATGAAATACCTAAGAATCATTTTCTTGTTCCTGCTTTCCGCAATGGCAAACCTTGCATGGGCGCAGCCCGAATTGCCAAGTGAACAGGTAGAGGTTATCAAAATATTCGAGGCACAATTGGCCGAAAGCAACAAAGTAGCTGTCCAGCCAGAACTTCCAACGCTCGACACTACGGTTGCGAAGCAAACCTATGACGTGCAGCCTAAGACAATCGACGTGGAGTACCCAGCACCTCGGCTAAAGCCCATCACCTATAAATCGGATGAGGAAATTGCCGATGCCTACAAAGCTTATTTGAAGTTTGGTGGGGGGCTTCCCAAGTCCATTTACGGGGATGGCAGTTTCAATACGCTGATAAAAACGGGCGAGAAAAAAGCCGTGGATATAGGGATAAACCTTTTTCACCATCAAGCTGACTTCTCAGATAAGAAGGTTGAAAATCAGCGGTTTGGGCTAACAAAAGCCCAAGGAAAGGCTACTTATTATTCCGATAAAGGATTTGGGGTTGGGGGCAATATTGGCTACACCAACAACCGAACCAGCTATTATGGATACAGCGTACAGCCGTTCAAAGTTTACCCCACGCTACCCAAAGAGGATGTGCAACAAGTCTATGGAATTTTCGACTTGGGCGGCAAGTTCTTCAACAGTGTGCAAACAGCGGGCGATATCAACTATTCCGCTGGCTTTGATTTGTACGCAATGGGTGACGACATAGCAGCGGCAAACGAATTCGGCTTTGACTTGAAATTGAAAGCCACCAAATGGATTCGGGGAAAACATTCATTCGATATTGGCCTTCGCACCGACTTTACCAGCTTCAAGGTGTCGGGCGAAACGCAATCGTTGAACAATTACTCGCTGACGCCTGCATTCACCTATCACGGGAATGCAGTAAAAGTCAAAGCTGGGGTGAACCTTATGTCCAGCAATGATGAGTATTTCCCCTTCCCAGACCTTGAGGTAGTGCTGAACCTAACGGGAAATGAGTTGGCTTTTTACACGGGGGTAAACGGCGATTTGCAGAAGAACACCTTCCGCTCATTGACTACCTACAACCCCTATATCTATACTGGCTTGCCAGCTGGCAGCATTGTGAATACAAAGTATTACCATGTTTACGCAGGGGTGAAAGGCAATTTCAAATCGTTTGAATACATGCTTCAAGGCGGCTTCAAGCCTACCAACGATTTGGCATTGTTCTACTATCGTCACCAACAGGACAAGCTGAGCGATTTCGACGTTCGCTATGATGATGTGAACATCATCAACCTCAGGGCGTCTTTGAAAGCGAATGTGTTGAAGAGCCTCAGCATGACAGCTACTTTGAGCTACAATATATTTGACATGTCGAACGGGGAAGAACCAAAACCTTGGCATTTGCCAGCTTTGGATGCCAATTTCATGGCGGTTTACACCACTGCCGACAATAAGCTACGGGCAAAAGCCCAAGTGAACGTTCAGGATGGTGCCTATTATAATGCGCTTGGCGGTGTTCAGCGTTGGGGTAAACTAAACAACCTGTTTGACGTGAGCGTTGGCGGTGAATATTGGATTTTGAAGAAATTCGGCGCTTTCTTGGAGGTAAACAACCTCTTCAACAACAAACGCCAACGCTGGGTTTACTATCCGACCTATGGCGTGAACGTGCTTGCCGGTATTAATGCCCGGTTCTGATTT
>JADLHE010000058.1 GCA_020848965.1 Saprospiraceae bacterium | reverse complement strand
ATTCCCTGCAAGCCTTGGGTCTCTGAGGCGTCCTTTACGCCATCATCATCATAATCTAGCCATACTTTTCCACCTGTATTGCCGGCCTGGCAGGGTGCCAAAAGGCAGTTGCCTGAAGGCAAAGTAGTACTTTTCTGGGTGGCAGCACAGCCAGTAGTTGTTGACCAATTGGCATCCAATGTCTTGGTAGAGCCGTCGGCAGTGAGTGTATAAGTATAGGTATATGGCTTAGAAACCACATCAGGGTCAATGACTACATCTGGCTGCCCTTGTAATTTCAAGATAATATCCTCCGTGCCTGGCCTCGCTCGCCAATCAACAACGACTTGCACCTTGGTCTGGCTAGTGCCCCCTGCAGTGTTGCCGTTGCTGTCAAAACAAGCAGAGCTAAATACGGAGGTGGTAATTGGCGCGTCCAATTGCCAATTGACCACGAGCCTGGGTTCTTGTCCGGAACCATCAAATGAATGTGCAGTCCGAGTATTGGTTCCTGTAACGCCTTTTATCACAAGCGCCAAGTTGTTGTTGTTGCTCCAGGAGCTAATGTTTACGATCTCTTGTATAATGTATTTAAGGTTTGGGGATTGATAAGTAGTACCGCTGGTCCAATTGCCAGGCTTCCAAGAAATGAAATCATTCGTCAGCGCCCTGTTTGAAATATCATTACTGCCAGTTGTAAAGATTGGGGCGTTTCCAATGCTCTGTCCGTAAATCCAAATTGGATTAGCCGTTGTGGAGGCATTGGCGGAAGCGGTTAATTCTAAATACGCATTCGTAATAGTGGCACCTTGTGGTATGGCTACGGATGTGAACCGCAAACCCACCATGTTCGCTGTGCTCATAAAAGTCAGTGTATTGCCGTTTATCGTCGTTGTGGTACCGGCTTGGCTGGCGTCGTCGCCGCTGGCTGCGATGACTTCATTGGAGGTGCCTGATGAGATGGTACACTGGGCATCAACAACACCAATCATCATGAAGAAGTTGAGGGATACGGCAAGCGAATATTTCAGGAAATGACGACCAAACTGGGAAGAGAATGTGCGGACTGATTCACCGCTGTTTGTTTTTGAAGATGAATTATTGTGAAGCGTTCTTTTCTTCAAAAGCACCGATTCTAAATGAGCTACCGTGTTCTCATTACAAGAATCAGCAACAACATGGCCAACCCGCAACACAAAAGCAGGTAGCAAATGGGAAATATGTCTAGCCTTCTTGCAACAAAGTAAAAGCAATACAATGGTGCAAAGAAAACCATAGCATGCAAAAGCCATGTGGAAAAATTAAATATAATCTACACTGTCGAAATCCAGCAAGGGGGGGAAGAAGCGGAAGTCGAAAGTCCTTTATCCGAAATCAATAATGGTAGATTGTCCTAGTTTATGGGAAAAGGGAAATGTCTGCGATGTAGAAGCTGGATTGACAGCTTCAAAACGAGGGGGGAAGGTTTTGGACATGGTCAATCTTCGTGCCAACAACCGACAACCGCTTGGCCGAAAAAATGTTGTTTTTACGAAAGTCGAAAAATTCCGACCAAAAAATGACCAGATTCTACCAAAAAAATAATAGCCATAAGCTACATTTTTTCAGCCAAATCGCACTATCTTTGCGCTCCTTTTCAAAAAGTTCTTTAAAATGGATGCTTTAGAGCACTATTCTATTCCGGTTTCAGGCTTGCAAAATGGTCCACATGAATACGATTTTGATGTTGATAGGACATTTTTCGAGTGCTTCCCCGAGTCTCCGATTAAGGATGGCAAAGTGGCCGTACATTTCATCTTCGACAAGCGACCTGATATGTACACCATGAGCTTTGAAATACAAGGCACCGTGCATACCACTTGCGACCGTTGTTTGGAAGCGTTCGACCTGCCCATCGAGGACGAAGAGATACTTATCGTCAAGTTCGATGAAAAGGAATGGGAGGAAGCCGACATCATCTACATCCTCAAGGGTACGGAAAAGCTCAACGTGGCCAAGTACATCTACGAGTTCATCAACCTCGCAGTGCCCATTGCCAAGACCCACGATGATGCCGACGAAGAATGCGACCCTGAAATGATGAAGTTCCTGAAAGCCAACCAAATTGAAGATGTGCCAGAAGAAGGCAGCAGCACCTCCATTTGGGATGCACTAAAGGGCCTACAAAACGATAATTGATTCATTGACAACAGATTTTAGACAATAGACCTTAGATATAGAATGGAAAATTCGCCTTCTAACTTCTAAAGTCTCCCATCTAATGTCTTTAAATACATACAGCGATGCCAAATCCTAGAAATAAACATTCGAAAGAGCGTACCCGTACCCGTCGTGCGCACGACCGGGCCGCCATCCCAACCATTGCCAAGTGCCAAGCTACTGGCGAATCACATGTTTTCCACCACGCTTACACCGATAGCGAGGGCAACATGCGCTACAAAGGCAAAATCTTGGTAAAGGCCAAGGATGAGCAAGAGTAATTCAACGATGAATGATAAATGATGAATGGTTGCCAAATTCATCATTCATCATTTTTCATTCTTCATTGAATTGACTGTGAAGCATCTAAAATCTTTAAAGCTCCATTCCACCGAAAGTTGGAAATGGGGCTTTCTCTGTTTTGGGGCATTTTCGCTTTGCATGGCCTGTGCGCCAAGCAAACATTCCACAACAGCTAAAAATCCACGAACCGTGAAGCAAATCATTTCCACCACCAAGGCACCCGGCGCCATCGGCCCATACAACCAAGCCACCATCTACAACGGCATCCTTTATGCCTCCGGCCAGATTGCCATTGACCCCGCCACAGGCGAACTGGTACAGGGCAGCTTGGAAGAAGAAACCCACCGGGTATTGAAAAACGTCGGCGCCATACTCGAAGCGGCTGGCTGCAGCTTCCAAGATGTGCTGAAAGCGACGGTATTCATCAAGGACATGCACCAGTTTGCCCGCATCAATGCCGTGTACGCCGAGTACTTCGACCCCGCTTGGGCACCCGCACGGGAAACCGTGGAAGTGGCCAACCTGCCCAAGTTCGTGAACGTGGAAATCTCGGTCATTGCGGCAGTGCCACAACAATAATGGAGGCTGCTACCCTATTCAGCAGCTTGGGGGTCAGCCTGCTCTTGATGGCTTTTCTGGGCACTTCCTTCAAGCTCATTGCGCAGCAAAGCCTGTTGTATTGGTTGTTGAACCTAATTGGCGGCATCTTGGCGACCATCGGGGCGGCGCTGATAGGCTCCATACCCTTCCTCCTACTTGAATCCGTTTGGACGGTGGCGAGCGGGGTGGGGTTGGTAAAGTGGCTTAGAAGCAACAAAGGGAACTATTGAAAATGCACGGACGTATAAAGTAAATGACAATGAAAAAAACAGTTCTATCCGCCATCCAGCCCACGGGGCACATGCACTACGGCAACTATTTCGGGGCCGTAAAGAACTGGGTTGACCTTCAGGAGAAATACACCTGCTTCTATGGCGTGGTGGATTACCATGCCATGACGATGCCCTACGATATCGCCAAACTGCGGGAAAACGTTTGGGACCTCGTCATCAACCTGATGGCGGTGGGCGTGCACAAAGAAAACCTCTTCATCCAGTCGCTGATACCGGAGCACGTCGAGCTTGGCTGGATTTTCAACTGCTTTGCCTCCTATGGTCAGGTGAGCCGCATGACGCAGTTCAAGGACAAAAGCAGCCAGAGCGAAGAAAAAGCCGAAGGGTTCATCTCCGTCGGCCTGTTCGACTACCCGGTCTTGCAGGCAGCCGATATTCTGATATACCGGGCCGATTTCGTGCCAGTCGGCAAAGACCAAGAGCAGCACTTGGAGCTGAGCCGCAATATTGCGCAGCGCTTCAACAACCAAGTGGGCAAGGAGTATTTCGTGTTGCCGGAGTCGCTCTACACGGAGACGCCAAGCGTCAAATCCACCGCCGACCCTTCCAAAAAAATGAGCAAAAGCGCTGGGGATAAGCATTATATCAATGTCTTTGCTGAAGATGCCGTATTGCGCAAGCAAATCAAAAGCGCCGTGACCGACACGGGCGATACCCCAGCCGGTCAGATGAGCGCTGGCGTTGCCAACTTGTTTGAACTGCTGAAAGCCTGCGGCAAAATGGAGGCATACAACTCCCTGATGGACGACTACAACGCTGGTGCCTTGAAATATGCCCCGCTGAAAGAGGTCGTTGCGGATGCAATAGCCGAGAAAAGCGCCATTTTCCGGGAGAACAAGGCCGAATTGAATGCGAACAAAAAACTGGTGAAGGAGCAAATCAAGGATTCTTCCGCCGCCATCCGCAAACGGGCGCAAGAAACCGTGCGGGAGGTAAAGGAGCTTTGCGGGCTGCTGAATGTTAAAGCCGGTTGACGGTGGACGGTGGTCGGCTGCCTTTGTCAGATGGTTTCGAATGGTTGCCCCTATTGCAACCATCAATATTCTTACCTTTGCGCCTCTTAAAAATAAGCACTGGCTTTTGGCATCGCTTGCCAGCGGCCAGTATCCTGTAACTAGCATCCAAAATCATGTTAAACCTCATACTTTTTGGCCCTCCCGGCTCAGGCAAGGGCACGCAGGCAGCGAATTTGGTTGAAAAATACCAGTTGCTCCACATCAGTACGGGCGATATGTTCCGCTACGAAATCGGAAACAAGACAGAACTTGGGCAATTGGCTAAAAGCTATATGGACAACGGCCAACTCGTGCCGGACAGTGTGACCATTGCCATGCTCCGCAAACGGGTGGAAGACAATCCCGGCGTTGCAGGCATCATCTACGATGGCTTCCCACGCACCGTAACACAGGCCGAAGCCCTCGACGAACTGCTCACGGACATGGGCACGAGCATCAGCGGCCTGGTCGCCCTTGATGTGCCAGACGACGAAATCACCCAGCGCATCCTGCTCCGAGGCCAGACCTCTGGCCGCTCCGACGACAACGACGAGGCCACCATCCGCAAGCGCATTGACGAATACAACAGCAAGACGACACCTGTTTTCGACCATTACGCCAAATCGGGCAAATCGCTGAAAATCAACGGCTTGGGCAGCATCGAAGACATCTTTGGGCGCCTTTGCGAAGCGATAGACAAACTTTGAAAGTTTCAAGTTTTGAGTTTTGAGTTTTGAGTTACCACCACTGCTCCCCACTCGAAACTCATAACTCGAAACTCATAACTCATAACTACTTGCATGGCCGACCAAAACTTTGTTGACTACGTCAAAATCTGCTGCCGCTCAGGCAAGGGCGGGGCGGGCAGCGCCCATTTCCTCCGTGACCGCTTCAATTCCCGTGGCGGCCCCGATGGCGGCGATGGCGGACGTGGAGGCCATATCATCTTGCGGGGCAACCGCAACACGTGGACGCTGCTCCACTTAAAATACCGCAAGCACGTGATTGCTGGCGATGGCAAACCCGGCGGGGGCAGTACCAGCACGGGGGCCAGCGGCGAGGACGTTATTCTTGATGTGCCACTTGGTACCGTAGCCAAAGACGCCGAAACTGGCGAGTTCATGTTTGAAATAACAGAGCATGAACAAAAAGTCGTCATCACGCCCGGCGGCAGGGGTGGCCTCGGCAACGACCATTTCAAAACACCTACCAACCAAGCGCCCGAATACGCTCAACCCGGCGAACCTGGCCGGGAGGAATGGAAAATACTCGAATTGAAGGTCTTGGCCGATGTGGGCTTGGTCGGCTTCCCGAATGCGGGCAAATCAACGCTGGTATCGGCCCTATCTAGGGCAAAACCAGAGATTGCGGATTACCCGTTCACCACCTTGGTACCGCAGTTGGGCATGGTGGAATACCGTGACCATCAGTCGTTTGTGATTGCCGATATTCCGGGCATTATTGAGGGAGCGCACCGTGGCAAGGGGCTGGGGCTTCGCTTCTTGCGGCATATCGAGCGCAACGCTACCCTACTCTTCATGATACCTTGCACCACGGAAGACATCAAGAAAGAATACCGCATTTTGCTCAATGAAATCAAGCAGTTCAATCCCGAATTGCTGGACAAGCCGAGGGTGCTCGCCATAACCAAATGCGACCTGATAGATGCCGACATCATCGAAATGCTGCGGCAAGAATCCGTGCCCAAGAGCCTTCCGACCGTGTTCATCTCAGGGGTAGCCCAAATGGGCCTCACTGAGCTAAAGGATGTGCTTTGGCAAACGATGAACGAGCCTGAGCGCCGCTTTTTTTATGCCGAAGACGAGGAAGAGTGATTTAAAGTGGCGCCCCTTTTGGGTGTAAGAAAGTTGGCCGTCGCTTGGAGGAATGGATGGCCTCACCCAAACCAGTAATCTGTACCAGCTTACCGATTCCACCACAAAAAAAACCGGCACGTGCGCTGCACATGCCGGAGTGTCGCCCATAGTGTGAGGGGACATGGGAAAATAGTGTGTGGGTGGCCTCTAAAGGCCCAAAAAAGAATAGTGGTTAATCATTTCCAAACATCTTGATGCACCGAAGGCGCTGCAACCCGTGTGTGAGGCCACAGCGTATCGGGCAATATCTTAAAGCCTGTTGCCTATGCAGACTACAGCGCAGATTGATACTTACCAAGTAGAACTATCAGTTTTGGGAAACTGTCTTTAATGTTCGGGAAATATAAGGATGGGTTTGTTCAAATTGGCTGCAAAACACCTACGATTGCTGCCATATTATGCTTTTTGAGTAGGCGTCAAAGGTAGTCGCATTTGTCCGACATGGCCAAATGTTTAAATCTGTTTTTTTTAAAATAGTTTTCCACACACCTTATTCCAAGGTTTTGGCCATCCAATTGCGGAGCACAAGCGCAGCTTCGGCCAGGCTTTCGCCAAAAGCAAAAATTCCTTCAGGGTGGCTGCGCATCACAAATATCTTTTGCTGCCGCAAATCGCTTGATTCCAACAGTTGGAGAATGGATTCGGCCATTTCGGGAGAACCATAGGTAGCCCCCTCAACGGTGGTCGGAACTTTGTCCAGCAGCCGCTCCCAGAGCAGGGCATGGTGAACGTGGATGACGCCTTTCACCTCGGGGCAAGCTTGGTAGATAACGGCATGGCTCATGGCCTCCGAAGAAGCAAGCACTGGCCCTTGGCAATGCACGGTGTTTTTCTCAATAAAAAAATCAGTGACGAGGGTGAAATGGGCAGGCGTGAGCTGTGGCAAATGCCCGGTAGCCGTACCTGAAATGGTGAATTGGCATGACTCGAAACGTTGGCTGATATTGCCATAGCCGATTCCGTTTTCATAGACGCCAATCAGCTTTTGTCGGTGCAGCTCGTCCCGCCAATGCATCAAATCTGTGAGCATGGGCAAAGGCATCGGTTCGGCCTGTTTCCAGACTGCTTGAAATTTTACGTAGCCTTCGTCGGGGATGTGCATGCTGTGGCTGTAGAAGAGATGACAAGGGTTGGCACATAAACCAGCCAACCCTTGTCAACACCTAAAATTCAAAACTTGAACCCAAGCGTTAGCAAAACCTGGGTGCGGGTATTGTGCTGCGTGACAACCTGGGCTGGTTCGCCATTCAGTAGATAAGGTGAGTATTGCTGGCCCGGAGCTGATTGCCGACGATAGGCCGCATCCAAAAAAATGCCCTCCGACAACCAAGCGCCAGCCCCCAAGCTCAATGAGCCGATGGGGTCAAAGCCCTCTTTGTAGGGAGATGGCATGATGCTGTAACCGCCCCTGAACCTGAACTTACCCAGCGTGAATTCGCCGCCAAGGCGGATGTTCAAACCTGAAGCGAGTTGGTTCGTTATCTGCTGGTTTAGTTCATTTTGGTATTCAGTATCGCCTTCGGTAGGAGTATTATTGAAATTGAATTTGGCATTGGTATAGTCCACGTATTCAACCTCGGCTGACAAGAATCCTTTTTTGTCAAAAATAAACCCTGCACTGCCGATGAAGCGCCAAGGTGTGCGCATTCGGTACTCAAAGCTGCCATCGGGTGAGTTGGCAGAGCCAGGCTTAGGAATTCCATCCAGATTATAGCTGTAAGTGAGGGAGGAAGAGAAGCTATCTTTCAAGCCAATCCCGGTTGGCGTATGAATGGCTGCACCGATTCGGAACATTTGGTTCACCCGGAAAATCATCCCCAATTTCAAATTGATGCCCACCGCCGAAGTTTTCAGTTTCTCCTTGTAAATCAGCTCGTTAAACACAGTATTGGTTGGGTCAACGACCGTTTCCTGATAGCTTTTGTTTTCTTCAAAATTGATGATGGGCAAGCCCATTGTTGCTCCAATCAAGAAGCGGTCCTTGAAATTGCCCGCATAGGAAACTACCATTTCATTGTAGGAGCCTTTCTGTCGAATGGTTTGCGATTTGCCCACGAGTTCGCCGGGGAGGAAGTCGGTTGCGTAGTAGGTCAAGTCATTTTCATCAGGATTATAAATAGCCTCCGCATTATAGGCCAGCCCTGCCTCAATCTCGCCAATATTGTAGAAGTCAACATTCTCGGAGTTATACCCCTGTGCTTGGTTAGCCCATCTTTCGGTGATGGAACCGGGCGTGGTGCCGCTGTAGCTGGCCTTTTGCTGGAAGCTGGCCAAACGATTGAAGCCAAGACCAAATGCGGTATTGGTCCAGTTGCGGCTCAACGGACGGGATGGGAACACCAGTCCCATATTGCTGAACCCAAAATTGAATTTATTGGTGGTACTTGTGCCTTCGCCGCCATCCACTAGTTCGCTTTCGTTGGTATTATTGGAAAAAATTGGCGTAAAGGTGAACTCGGAGCGGCGGAAGGCAGCCAAGCCCGCTGGGTTGGTGCTCAGCACGGAAAAATCGGCCCCAAGCGCCCCGATGCCACCGCCGATGCCCACTGAGCGGGCAGTTCCTCCGACTTCCAACTGGGAGTATCGGACGGCATCCTGTAGGGTTTGACCATAAATAGGGGAAGTTGCAATCAAACAAATTGCGAAGCAAGAAAAAATGAGGTATCGCATGGCTTGCTTATTTTAGCTTAGGTGAATTATTGGTGTTGGCAATGGAGTGATAAAACAGGCCGAACAGCCCGCCAAAGGTAGGGAATAAAAAAGTGGGTGGAAGTATCGCACATCCACCCACTTTTTCATGCAACACGTTGCAAGCAGGGAGTTTTCAACGGGAATTAACCACGTCCCCTTTTGCCACCGCCGCCACTGTTGCCACCGCCGCTGCTACGTGGGGCAGAAGGGGCAGAGCTGCGGCCACTGTCCATGCGAGGAGCTGAGCTGCGGCCAGAGTCCATGCGTGGGGCTGAGCTGCGGTTGCTATCCATGCGGGGCGCACTGCTGCGGTTGCTGTCCATGCGAGGCGCAGAGCTACGGTTGCTGTCTGAATTGCGATTGCTGTCGAACCTTGGGCGGCTTTCCTCTGTGCGAGGGCTGCTGCTGCGGCTATTGCGCTCGGTGTCCATGTCGCTGCGTGAGCGGTAATCGCTGTTGCTGCGGCTTGGGCGAGACTCTTCAACGCTGCGCTCGCTCCTGTTGTCAGAAGACCTGGATGGGCGGGTGGACTCCACATCTGGGCGGCTGTTGCGCTCGTTGGAGCTTGGGCGCTCATCTACCGACGGGCGACGGTTGTCGGTGGCACGGCTCTCGTTCAGTTCACGGCGCAGTGTTTCTTTTTCCGACTCCCTGTTCGGGTTGTCGCCGGGACGTGCTACCCTGCTTTCTTCGCTTACGCTACCACGGCGACCTGTATTGCCACCATTGACCCTAGCATTTGTGTTTGCGGAGCCGCTGCTGCCTGTGCGTCGTGAGCCGGAATAACGATTATTGCTGTTGTAGTTGTTATTGCTCACGTTGTTGTACGTGTAGCCATTGCCCCAACTTGGAGGACAGTAGTAATTGCTGTAATAGCTACCACCGTAGCCACCGCCATAACCACCACCATAGTAGTTGTTGTAGCCGTAGTTGTTGCCCCAGCCGTTACCATAGTAGTTGTTCACAACGTAGGTATTGCCACCCCAGCCGTTGTTCCAGCGGTTCCAGCCCCAAGGGCTACCCCAGCCATTGCCGAAGTAAAAGCTGCTGCCACCCCAAGAACTCCAGCCGAAGCCACTGTTCCAGCGGTTGTAGCGACGCCAAGGCGTGTAGCTGTCGTAGATGAGCACGGTGGATGCAGGCGACCAAAATGGGTCGTAATACGCCAAGTCAACATAGACGGGGTCGAAATAGCTGAAGCCATAGTAAGGGCGGTGGAAACGGCGAATGCGAGACGTGTAGTAGTAATCATAATCGTCGTATTCGTCGTAGTGACCGTACTCCTCATCATCGTATTCCGAATCGTCATGGTTTCGGTCGCTGGTGTAGTTGTCCGAAGAAGACGAATTGGACGAGTAGTAGTAGTCGGAGTCTTTGTCCGGGTCGTAGTACACATCGTCGTACTGCGCCTGGCTGGTGTTGACCAAGCCTAGAACAAAGAATGCGGCTAATGCGAAGCGCAATTTATTCTTTTTCATTTTTCAGATAATTTATTTGGTAATGACTTCGACGCTCTCTCTTCCGAGTTTGCAGTCACGAAATTATTAGCTTTGCAGCACTTTTTCTGTTAAGGGGTCGCTAAAATTCAAAATTGACCCTGTTAAAGTTTTTTGTGTTGCACATTCTTAGGACGAACCAATTTTTCAAAGTCATTTAAGGAACTCTTAAAATGCTGGATGTTTTGGTTAAAAAGGGCCGTTTTGCGGCTTTTTTTAGTTAAAACCGAAAGGAAAACGGTTTTGCTGCGTACACAGGTTTTTCAAAAATACTGGACTGGCCGCCGGCCAACAATCTGACATCACAAATTTTTATGGCAAAAGAAATCACATCACGGGAAGAAAATTATTCCCAATGGTACATTGACATCGTTCAAAAAGCCAACCTCGCCGACAACTCGGCAGTGCGGGGCTGCATGGTCATCAAACCAAACGGCTATGCACTTTGGGAAAACATGCGTGACCAACTCGACCGCATGTTCAAGGAAACGGGCCACGTCAACGCCTATTTTCCATTGTTTATCCCTAAAAGCTTTTTGAGCAAAGAGGCACAGCACGTCGAAGGCTTCGCAAAGGAGTGCGCCGTCATCACGCACCACCGCCTGATGAACGCCCCAGACGGCAGCGGTGTCATCGTTGACCCATCGGCGAAACTGGAGGAGGAACTCATCGTGCGCCCCACTTCCGAGACCATCATCTGGGACACCTACCGCACTTGGATCAACAGCTACCGTGACCTGCCGCTGCTCATCAACCAATGGGCAAACGTGGTTCGCTGGGAGATGCGCACCCGCCTCTTCCTTCGCACCGCAGAGTTCCTTTGGCAAGAAGGCCATACCGCCCACGCTACCAAGGACGAAGCTGTGGCAGAGACCCGAACCATGCTCGATGTTTACGCCACTTTTGCGGAGGAATGGATGGCCATGCCCGTCATTAAAGGCGTAAAAACCGCCAACGAGCGCTTCGCTGGGGCCGAGGACACCTATTGTATAGAGGCACTGATGCAGGACGGCAAGGCACTGCAAGCGGGTACTTCGCACTTTTTGGGTCAAAATTTTGCGAAAGCATTCGACGTGAAGTTTTCCAACAAGGAAAACCAACAGGAATACGTTTGGGCAACGTCGTGGGGCGTGAGCACCCGGCTCATCGGGGCGCTCATCATGACGCACTCCGACGACGACGGGCTTGTTTTGCCACCCAAAATCGCCCCAACGCAGGTGGTCATAGTGCCGATACCAAAGCCTACGCCGGAGATTGACGAGGCTGCCAACAAGCTGATGAAGGAGCTGCGCTCAAAAGGCGTGCGGGTGAAATACGACACCGACGACCAGAAACGCCCCGGCTTCAAGTTTGCGGAGCACGAAATGAACGGCATACCTGTCCGCCTCGGCATCGGTGCCCGTGACCTCGCCGAGGGCAAGGTGGAAGTGGCCCGCCGTGACACCAAGGAAAAGGCCAACCACCCCGTGGAAGGTATCGCCGACTATATCATCGGGCTACTCGATGAAATCCAGCAGAACCTCTTCGACCGTGCCGCTGCCTACCGTGAATCGCACACCACCAAGGTTGACACCTTTGAGGAATTCAAGTCCGTGCTGGAAGGCAAAGGCGGCTTCGTAAGCGCCCACTGGGACGGTACCTCGGAGACCGAGGAGAAAATCAAGGAACTGACCAAGGCCACCATCCGCTGCATTCCGCTCGATAATCCGCAGGAGGATGGCGTGTGTGTCTATTCCGGCAAGCCGTCGAAGGAAAGGGTTCTCTTCGCAAAAGCCTATTAAAAGTGACTGGTGACTAGTGATTGGTGATTGGTGGGCACAACGCCAAGCCCAATCACCAGTCTCTAATCACCAATCACCATAATGGATTCAATCACCCACCTTGCCCTCGGCGCCGCCCTTGGCGAAGCGACTTTGGGCAAAAAAATCGGCGCACGGGCACTCGTCTGGGGCGCATTCGCCAACACGGTTCCCGACCTTGATGTGCTGGCCAATTTCTTCACCAGCCCGATAACGGCGCTCGCATTCCATCGGGGGTTCATGCACTCCATCGTGTTCGGCATCTTGGCGGCGGCGGGCTTGGGCTGCGCCGTTGAGTGGCTGTACCGCAGCGGCCTTTACCGACGACGACGGTACAAATGGGCGGTCATGGTTTCCGTCTTGGCGCTTTATTCGCTGCTGATGGTGGGCATCCGGTTCATTTTTGGCGAGGTGGTGGGCACTTGGGGCTGGCTCACGGCTGCATTGGTGGGCGGACTTGGTTTGGCTTGGTTCATTTGGTCAAAATACGTTTCGCAAGCGCTTACTGATGTTTCTGCCAGCCGCAAGGAGTGGATTTTGTTCTTTTTCATCACCGTGTTTTCCCATCCGGTGCTCGACTGCTTCAATGTCTATGGCACACAACTTTTCCAACCGTTCAACGACCATAGGGTATCCTTCGACAATATCTCCGTGGCCGACCCGGCGTTTTCCATCTGGCTGTTGTTGGGCATTTTCATTGCATCGCTGCTGCCGAAACTGAGCAGAGCGAGGCGCATCGTCAATTGGACGGGCATCGGCATCAGCATGGCCTATATGTGCTTCACGTTTTACCACAAAGCCGTTTTCAACCAGCTTTTCACTGATTCGTTGCGCAAGCAAAACATTGAACACCAACGTTTTATGTCAGGCCCGGCCATTCTGACCAATTCCCTCTGGCTCGGCGTTGCCGAAGGCGATACGGCTTTTTACCACGGCTACTACACGTTTTACGATGAGGAAAGGCGGGTGAAAACATTCAACATCATCCCCAAGCACCACGAACTGCTGGCGGGCTACGAGAACGACCGCACCCTCAAAATTTTGAAATGGTTCTCGAAAGGCTACTACAATGTCATCGTGCGGAAGGATGGCCGCCTGCAATACAACGACCTGCGCTACGGCTCCTTCCGGGAGGGCTTCCGGGACGAGGACGACTATGTCTTCAAGTTCATCTTGGAGGAAAAAGACGGCAAACTGGACGCCGAACAGTCACGGGAAGGGCGGAAGATTGACGGGGAGGAGTTTGGGAAGTATTGGGATCGGGTGAAGGGGAAGTGAGTGCTTGTCGTTTTAACAGCGTGGGAATAGTCAATTTGTGTCCGTTTTAGTACTTGACTTATAAGGCTTTGTCCATTTTGTTAGTTTTTTGTGTAACGCTATTTCAGGACGGGACACGGACAGAAAATAAAAAAGCCCAGCACCGGTGTGGCGCTGGGCTTTTTTCTTCCTAAAACCACCCGCTCACTGCTTCACCAATCGCTCGTGCAGCAGTTGCTGGCCGTTTTCATCCCTGAGCACAAGGAGGTAGGTTCCCGTCGGCAAATAGCTGATATTCAGCGAATTGCCGTTCAGTGGGGCATCCAGCCAGCGCTTGCCTGTGAGGTCGAAGAGGGTGACTTGGCAGCTGCCGTCGGCATCGGGCAATTGGATGGTGACGAGGTCGGCGGTGGGGTTCGGGAATAGGCTGACCGAGCCAACAGTGCCCCGCCCGACGACGGTGGAAATGACTTTTGAGTATTCAAAATCACCGTCGAAGTCCACCTGTTTCAGGCGGTAATAGTTGGTGCCCTGCAATGGTTGCTCATCGGTGAAGTAATAGTTGTTTTCACCGAATGAAGTACCCTTGCCCGTTACCTCGCCGATGGCCTGCCAACGGCGGGAGTCGGCGGAGCGCTCTACCTCGAAGTGGGAGTTGTCCAGTTCGGAGGCGGTGCGCCAGTGGAGGCTGGGCTTGTCGTTGCTCACGGATACGATTTTGAACATCGAAAGCTCGACGGGGAAAGTGGCATCGGCGGTGAAGGAGAAGGAGTAGTTGCTGCCGCTATTGCTGAGGAAAATCGGGTTCGAGCAGTTCACGCCGTTGGTCGGGGCGCTCCAATAGCACTCAAAAACCCAAGTGCCGGGGCTGTTCACGCCCGTCAGCAGGTTGATGTCCACCCCATAATTCCCCCAGCGCTGGTAGGTGGTGCCGCTGCTAGCGTTTTCCTCCTGCCAATTGAAGGTAAAGAAATTGAAACTGCCGGGGCTGCTGCCCTGCTTATAGACCCGGTAGTTGAAATTGCCGCCCGTTACGTCGGAGCTGTTGTTCTTGAAAACCCAAGCCTCGGCGGCCTTTAAATGGAGGTAGCTCGTGTAGGAAAACGTGCCTTGGTTCGAGCCATTGAATACTGATGCAGCAAGGTAGTTGTCGCTGCCATTGGTGGTTTGCAGGTTGATTTTGGCGGCGTTCGGGTCGGTATAGCCTGCGTCGGCAAAAGAGGCCGTTTGCACAGCGGCAAGCAAGCATGCAATGAGTAGGAATTTTTTCATGTGTAACAATTTTGTCGGTTATTTATAGTGTAGCAATTTATGCGGTTCAATGCTTAATCCCATGCCTGCTCCATTTCACAGTACCGTCCGCCGTTTCCAGCAGAATGCAATAGATGCCTTCTGGCAGGTCTGTTTCAGAAAGGAACACCGTATTCTCCCCTTCCCCGATGGTCAATTGGTGGGCGCTGAACTGCCGCCCCAAGCTGTCCAATACCCGTAGCGTGGCCGCCCCCTCAATTGGAGACTTGAACAGCACGGCGAGGTCACCATCCGTGGGGTTTGGCACCAGCAATGGGGCCTGCCAAGCTGCTTCCAGTTTGGCACTGCGCACAGGCGAGTACTTGATGCTGCCGTCTTCGTCCTTTAGCTTCAGGCGGTAGTACCAGGTTATGCCCTTCGTAGCTGTGTGGTCATTGTATGAGTAGTTGGCGGGGCCGGCATCCGTTCCCTTTGGGTCAATGCTAGCAAGGTGGCCAAACTGTTTCCCGTCGGCAGACCGCTCCAGTTCATAGCCCTCGAAACCCTGCTCCGAGGCCGCTTCCCATGCGAGTGCGATATGGTCGGTGGCTGCCTCGGCCCTGAACGAAGTAAGCTCAACAGGCAACGGCGCACCCTGCACCCACACGGCATAGCTCCGGGCCGGTATGGTGAACGTCACCCGAAACTGGCTGTTCATGGTCAGGGTCGGGGTGCTGGCGTTGGTGGTCAGTTCGGTGAACTGTGTGCCAACGGGCAGGTTCATCCCGTCTTGGTCAAGGTCGCCGTTGATTTGGTGCTCAACGGTAAGCGGTACTCCCGCAAAATTAATGCCTACCAATATGTCATTACCCGTGACACCGCCCGCCATTTGATAAAAAAGCGTGGTGTTGGCGAAGCCGCTGGAATAATTGGAATAATAGCCAGAGCCAGCCCTGCTCAGGTAGTCGTGGTGGTTGGCCCCGAAGATGTAATTATTGTGGATTTGGATAAGCTCGTCAATCTTGGTGCGCAGGTTCACGCTGGGGTAGTTGGGCGCAGGTTTCCCGAAATATTCAGGATAAAACACGCAAGGCAGGCCCACCTTGTTATTGGTCAAAATATAGGCATAGGCCAGCATCGGGTCGTTCTGAACGGGCTGGCCTGGGTCACGGAAGTCGTGGTTGTTGACGAAGGTGATGGCCTCGAAGCCAGTTGCGCCCGGCCCGCCATCCACCATGCCGGAGGTGAAAACATTGCGCACATCGTAGCCAAACTGGTCGCAGGCATTTTTCAGGGCTTGCCGCAGGCCAAAATCAAAGGCCCGTACCTGAATGGCTCCTTGGCTGCTGCCGTTCATATTGGCCTTCACGTTGTCCACCCATGTTTTGAGGGTGTAAGGGTTGGAGTCGAACAGCTCGCCCACTACGAGGCCGGGGTTCATGCTGTTGGCGTTCAAATCGTCGAGCAGGTCGCCCACGAAGTTTTCGGGGAAGTGCTTCACGGCATCCATGCGGTAGCCCCTGATGCCCACGTTGCTCCACAGCCATTTTGCCCAATCGAAAAGGGCGGTGCGGGTGCTGGTCACGTTCTGGTCGTAGTCGTAAAAGAACCAGAGCCAGTCCCAGTCGCCGCTCAATTGGGTGGGGTTTCCGTTGGGCTTGAAGTTGAGGTAGTTCATCGAGCCTTGGCCGCTGGGCAGGCTGGTGAAGTCGGTATAGGTCTGGTATTGCAGTTCGCTTTGGATGTCCATGCTGCGGGCAGCGCTCCACAGCCCAGCGACATAAACATCGGAATAGACCCCGCCCGTGTCGAGGTGGATGTAGAGGAAGTCTCCGGCGGCGTTGAAGTCCCCGGCGTTCAGCGTCAGCTTAAACTCGTCCACCCCGCAGCTGCCACCGCAGCCGCCCACATTGTCAACGGTGGCCGCCAAGCTGCGACCAAGGGTCAGGGAGGTCGCATCGGAGCATTGGCCACAGTCGCAGCCGCCATTGCCGACGGCACTGCAACCGCCCGAACAGGTGGTGCCTTCGTTTTCGTACTGCGTAGAGAGGCCAGCGTAGCCAACCGTGTTCGTTTGCATATAGACCTTGTAAACCCGACCATAATAATTGGGGTGCTTGGAGGCTGAGCGAATTTTGAAATAATAGTCGCCAGCGCCATTGTTGGAGCTGCCGCCAAGCGGCAACACGTAGCGGTAGCGGTCGGCGGGGAAGGGCTGGTCGCCATTGGTCACCTTGGCGCAGGTCATGTTTTCAATCCAACCTTCCACGGCGGGATTGGCCTCTGGTGCGCCACCATCCCGGTGGTTGAAAACGACGTCGGCAACAGGTGCAACGCCCTTCGAGTTGAGCTTGCTGATGAGGTCGTTCACATCGGTGCGGGTGCCGAAGCCTGTGGCGCCCCCGCCGTATTCGCCGAGGTCGTAGAGGTCTTTGGGGTCGTAGCCGTTGCTGCAACTGCCAAAGCTGGCCCTCGACATAGGCGGCAGCCAAAGGTGGGTGAAATTGTTGAGCAGGTTGGAGTTGGCCTTCGTCCAAAGCGTGTCGGCCCAGTTGTATCCGTCGCAGGTCTTTGGATAGTCCCAGTACCAGCCTTGCAGCATGAAGTCTTGGGCGAAGGCTTGGGTGGTGCCGAAGCTTAGGAATATTGCCAGTTTCCAAAAGTGCTTGCACATGGTTTGTTCAAGTTTGATGATTGATAAAAGCCCTACACGCTACACATGCGTGTAAGTTTGGCTTAAAAAAAGCCTTAAATCACTTGGCAAAATGGCATACGGTATTGTTTTCACCGGTGGGAACTGGCAAATATAACAAACAAGAAAGCGGATTCAGTTAAAAATAAGATTAGAAAAATTCGGGGTGCCCTACCATAGCGGAACAGGGTATTTCCCCTGCCTTGTCATCTCCGCAAAGGCCGCCTGCACCGTTTCCTTGTCTTCCCGGTAGGTAACGCCGTACCATTTCTCATCGTTGGGCAGCACCTCGAAGCTGGCCGCTCCGCTGTTGATGAGGTCATTGGCGAAGCTGGAGATGTAGAACTCAGCCTTTGGGTTTACGGCGTTCGCCGCAACGAAGGCGTTGAAGCCCGTTTGCAGCAGCTCGAAAATATGCGGATGGAAGCCCCAGATGTTCATCGAAACCAGAGAGGTCGCATCCAAAACTTGCTTGCCATCATCACCGTTGTACAAGATGCCCTCATCGGTCTGCTCAATGCCCGTACACTCAGTTACGGTGCGAAGGAAATTGAACTCGTCCATGGAACAGACGCCACGTGACACGGCCCCATTTTCCGAAAGGGTGTTTTTCAGTATATAGCCCACCATCGCATAATTATCTGGTTTGCAATGGGTTGATAGGAAGTTGGCCATTTTTTCAAAGCCAGCAAACCCATAAAAATCATCGGCGTTGATAGCTACAAAAGGCTCCTTCACCACGTCCTTTGCTACCAGCACGGCATGGCCCGTGCCCCAGGGCTTGGCCCGTTCCACTTGGCCTTCCACGGCTGGCACATAAGTGTCCGGCCCTTGGAATGCGTATTCCACCTGCACCTTGCCCTCCCAGCGGCTGCCGATTTTTTCCTTGAACTCCTGCTCAAAGTCCCGCCGGATGACGAACACCCCCTTACCGAAGCCCGCCTTAATGGCATCGTAAATCGAGTAGTCCATGATGGCCTCGCCCGCTTGGCCGACCTCGTCGAGTTGTTTCAGACCACCGTAGCGGCTGCCCATGCCAGCGGCAAGTATGAGAAGTGTGGGTTTCATCAGTAATCAAAAAATTTTGGTGCTCTGCTCCATAGCTGCGGAGCAGAACGAGGCGCGAACATAGCAGTT
>JADLHE010000057.1 GCA_020848965.1 Saprospiraceae bacterium | reverse complement strand
TTGCTGAAAAAACCATGCACCTGGTGGTTGAAAGTTGCCGTGCGGGCAAAGGCTTGTGCGTCGCCCGTCCAGCCGAGGCGCTCGTCACGCTGCGGGCAATCGGTTGGCACATCGAGGAAATTGCCCCGCTGGCCCCATTGAATATTGCTCTGCAATTGGTTGACGAGCGGGTGCGAACAACTGAAACTGCCCGTTTTGGGCATATCGGAATACAGCGCCACCGCCGTGAAATTGGCCTCCGTGAACTCTCCGGGGAAATCCACCACTTGAATATACCTGAAGCCTTGGAAGGTGAAATGCGGTTCGAAAAACTCCTGCTGCCCCGTTCCCGCAAGGGTATAGCTGCATTGTTGCTTGGCCGCCCGCAGGTTTTCCGTGTAAAAATTGCCCGCTTTGTCCAGCACCTCGGCGTGGAGCAACTTGACCTTGCTGCCAGTTGGCCCCGTCACTTTCACCTCCACCCAGCCCACGAGGTTTTGGCCAAAATCAATCACCCGTTCGCCCTTGGGCGTGGTGAAAATGGCTTTGGGTGTGAACCGCTCCTGCTTGCGAATCGGCTCATTATAGGTGGCCACGATTTGCGCTTTGCCCGCTTCCTTGATGGCCACTGGCTGCCAGTCCGTGGCTTTGTAGCCCACCGTGCTCCAGCCTGTTTTGTTCAAACGGGCATCTATCGTTTCGCCGTGGTAAATCTCGGCATCCAAAATCGGCCCGGTGCTGGCCTGCCAACTGCCGTCGGATACCACCAGTTCGTGGCTTCCGTCCATGTATTCTATATCGAGTTGGAACAACAGCGCCAATTCTTTGCCGTAGGCTTCCCGGTTATTGTTCCAAGCGATATAGCTTCGGAACCAGCCGCTGCCGAGCGTGACGCCCACGGCATTGTCGCCGGACTGTAGCAGGTTGGTCACATCATAAGCTTGGTATTGGATGCGGTGCTGGTAGGCCGTCCAGCCCGGTGTGAGGTAGGCATCCCCTACCCTTTGTCCATTGATTTGGGCCTCGTAAAGTCCTTTGGAGGTGATATAGGCCGTAGCCATTTTCACCCGCCGCTTGGCGGTGAACTCCCGCCGGAACATAGGGCTTGGCCATTTCAAGGAATCCTCTTTGTAACTGAGGCCAATCCATTGTGCCTTCCAGTTGCCGGCATCCAATAGGCCCGTTTGCCAGTAGTTGGGTTCGCACCAAAGCGATACCTGACCGGCATTGTCCCAGACCCGCACCTGCCAGTAGTAGCGGGTACTGGCTTGGAGCGTAGGCCCGCCGTAGCTCACCAAGACCGAGGCTTCCGACTTGGTGCGGCCGCTCGTCCAGAGGATTTGCTTGCCCTTTTTCAAGGCTTCCAAATCGGTGCCGACCCTTATTTCGTAGTAGGCTTGTACCACGTTGCGGCGACCATCCGCCTCCAAAATCCAGCTGAAACGGGGCAGCAGTTCGTCCAACCCGATCGGGTTTTGTCGGTATTCAACGGTTGGATTTTTGATGGAAAGTTGGCCAAAAGAAGTAAGGGCCAAACAAAGCAACAGCAGTGCAGTGAGTGTTTGCTTTTTCATTTTGCTTGAATTTGCTGGCAAGATACGAGGGGAAGTGAAAAAAACAAGGGGGTCGAAAAATGAGTCATCCCGGATTTCACCTCAAGCTATAATCTGGCGTAAAGCAAGGTGCGTAGCACTGAAATCTTTGTAGAAAACCCTCCTTCCAAACTAGGAGGTGCAGCGCACCGGGATAGTGCCGAAAATGCAGGGAGAAATTCTGGTGCGCTGCACCTCCTAGTTGATGGGTGCCTACCTGCTACAAAGGTTTGGGTGCGCTGCACCTTCTTCCAATAATTTAGTGGTTGACTATCTTTAACCACCAAAACCCTTAGCTTTGCGGCAGCAAAACCAATAGGCATGGCGCTACAAGTTCAAAATCCATTTCAAATACTGTTGAGGAAGCTGCCCAAGCCGCTCCGCAACAAGTATTTCCTTTCCATCACGGTCTTTGCGGTACTGCTGATTTTCATTGACAAGCACGACCTGCTCACGCAATGGAAGCTGCGAGGCTCCGTCAAAAGGTTGGAACACGACAAAGCCTATTACGAACAAAAAATCGAACAGGCCAAACTGGACCAAGAGAACATCAACAACAACAAGGAACAGTTTGCCCGTGAGAAATACCACATGCACAAGTCCAACGAAGACGTGTTCATAATAGAAGAAAAATAAAATCGGTTGATGGCTTACGGTGGACGGCGGACGGTGCTTATACGTATCGCCAACCGTCAACCGTAAGCCGTTCACCGTCCACCGTTAATTTATGTCCGTTCTAGTAAACAAAGACTCCCGCATCATCGTCCAGGGTTTCACTGGCAAAGAAGGCACCTTCCACGCAACACAAATGCTTGAATACGGCACCAACCTCATCGGTGGCGTGACCCCCGGCAAGGGCGGCACCACCCATTTGGACAAGCCGGTTTACAATACCGTTTACGACGCCGTCCATACGGGCGGGGCGGATGTTTCCGTCATCTTCGTGCCACCACCATTCGCAGCCGACGCCATCATGGAGGCCGCTGAGGCTGGCATCAAGGTCATCATCTGCATCACCGAAGGCATTCCCGTGCAGGACATGGTGAAGGTGAAAGCCTATTTGGAAGACAAACCCGAATGCCGCCTCATCGGCCCGAACTGTCCCGGCGTCATCACACCGGGCGAGGCCAAATGCGGAATCATGCCAGGCTTCATCCACAAGCCGGGCCGCATCGGCATCGTGAGCCGCTCTGGCACGCTCACCTACGAGGCCGTTGACCAAGTGACCAAGGCGGGCATGGGCCAAAGCACCTGCATCGGCATCGGCGGCGACCCCATCGTGGGCACTACCACCAAAGAGGCCGTGCAACTGCTGATGAACGACCCCGATACCGACGGCATCATCATGATTGGTGAAATCGGCGGTGGCATGGAGGCCGAAGCTGCACATTATATCAAAAGGTATGGCACGAAGCCCGTCGTTGGTTTCATTGCCGGACAGACCGCTCCCAAGGGCCGCAAAATGGGCCACGCTGGCGCCATCATCGGTGGTGCCGACGATACTGCCGAAGCCAAGATGAAAATCATGGCCGAGTGCGGTATCCACGTCGTTAATTCTCCGGCTACCATTGGGGAGACGATGCGGAAGGCGATTGCGGGGGAGATATAGGGTAATGCACCTTTCGGTGCAATGCTTTTTAAGAACGCAAAGGCGCAAGAGCGCAAAGACGCAAAGGGATTAATATCTTAGCGCCTTTGCGACCTTGCGCCTTTGCGTTTTTAAAACAAGTACCCTTGCGATAAAAAATTTGCTGCCGGGGCGTTGTCACAACCAATTTCCGAAGCCGCCCCAAAAAGCACTAAGTTTGTCCAGAAAAGTCGTAAGGAAATTTTGAAAATCATCATTTTGGGAGCAAAGACCACCAAAATGCCCGCCCCGATGATGAAAACTCGCTAGAAAACCATCATTTTTTCAGAACTTTTGATGAAAACTTGCTGGAAAACCACCATTGAAAAACGTGAAATCATCATCTTTTGGCCGGAAATAGTGATTTTCCACGCTGTTTTATAGAAAAGTTGGACGGGTTTAGTGATGTTTTGGAAGCAAAACCCCAGCAAACAAAGGTATGTGTGAAAAAATAATCATAGGTTTTTGAAACCATAGTTTCAAAATTAACCTAATATCTTCCATTTTTTGACGTCACAGTTTCTACAAAATCGCCCAAAAAATGCCAATCGCCAGGTTTTAAATTGCGCTTACCTTTCTTGAAGCAAGGAGTAGGACGCACCATCTCTTCCCACCGCCAAGAAAGGTCGAACCCTTGGCTGCCCTTGCCGCATGGCGGGCTTTGCGGGTGAGGAGACACTCGGCACTCAACATTAGACGATAGACAGGACGCTTTAACGCAAGCCCAATCTAAAGTCTGTTGCCCGACCGCTAAAGTCCAATCGCCCACCACCGAAAGCATAGTCCAGCCTATTCGTTCATTAAACTTGCTAGCCTATGTCCATTGACGAAATGGTGTTGCTGCTCGATTTTAAGAACGGAAGCGATTCCGACCTGATCAGCTTCACCCAAATTGCATTGATTCGTACCAAGGGCGTCAAGGAGTACGAGCCTGTGGCTCCCGAAGTGACGACCGTTGAGACGGACTACACGGCCTTCCTCTTGGCGGTCTCTGCCGCCAAGGCGGGCGGCACCGAGGAAAAGGACATCCGTGACGAGAAGCGGTTGACCCTCGAAAAATCGCTGGAGGCGCTCGGCAATGCCATCATTGCCAACTCCGAAGGCAACCCGCTTTATGTGACCGATGCGGGCTTCAAGCTCCGCAGCGACAACAACGGCCGCAGCTACCAGCCCTTCGAAGCACCGCTCTGGAAGGAACTGCGCCGTGGCATACTTACTGGCACCTTGAAAGGCGAGGTGAAGAGCTTCCCACAAGGTGCCCGTGGCCTGCTCATCGAGTGGCGAAGGATAGGCGAAGAAACCTATACCACTGCCAAACCCTCCAACGGCAAGCGCGTAGAACTGGAGGGCCTGCCCCCCATGACCAAAGTAGAGGTGCGGGTCATGTACTTCGGTACGCACGGCCGCACCAGCAACTGGAGCATCCCCTACCCCATAGAGGTGCTTTGAACCTACAAGTGACCCCGCTGACAGAACAGCGGCACACAGCCCCCGGCGGTAGATGGTACGCTGGGGGCTGTTGTGTTTGTAGGGGTTTTGACTTGATGTTGTAGGTTATGGGCAGTTTTTGCAGTTTTTGCAGTTTTTTTGTTTTGGGTAAAAAATAATTGAGGAAAAGTTTGGTGGTTTTGAAAGTTTGATTTTTCTTTGCTTTAATTAACTAATTGTGACCCGTATTACACGAATCCTTTTCATTTTTTTTAATAAACGAAGTAATTTCACCTTGCTTTTCAATACAAACTTCATAAGTTTTAACTTGTGCCATTGGCACTCTATTTGGATCATTTTTTTTACTGACTTATTCCAATCAGGATATGAAAAACATTCTTTTGCTTCTAACTTGTTACCTATTTCAGCATGGAACTGCTATTTGCCAAGACCCTCCTTTTTGTCATGGCCCAAATTCTCCTTTTTGTTATGAGTTTCCAGACCCATTAAGTGGCCCTAATATCTACAACCTTTCCGTCTGTGCCGGAAGGGAAATCCAATTTGAGCATAAAAGCCAAGATGGGTCATGGACTTATCATTGGACGAGTTCACCTACCGACAATAGCCTTCACTGCAATGGACAAAGTGACTTGACATGTCATAACCCTATCGCCATTCCTTACCGAAACACTACTTATACTGTAATTGGGTGTAAAAATGGAGAAACTGATGTTGTTTATAAGGCTCAATTCGTTGTCAGTATTGGGCTAAGTTTAGTGCTTGGTCCAAAAGAAAGCGACTTCTTATCAGGAAAACAAGGAAGGGTCATGATTTCTACCTACCAAGATGACATCTATTATACTCCTTATCAAGAGGTGGATGGTGTGCATGGAGGGGATGGAAAGGTGAAAATAAAAGCGTTTATATATCCTGCAAATGCAGCTATGGGACAAACTGTTTATTTCAGAGTACGTGACCCAGACCCAGATGATGAATCCTCTTACGAAAAAGCAACATCAGGTAGCCCAGAGACAGGTGGTGATAATTTGGACCCAAATAATGAAAACGGCCTGCTAATTGCACCGAACGGGCAATCAGGTTCAGTCGTGAATGTTCCAGCAAGTATGGGCTCTTCGGATGTCATTAATGGTGTTTCCGCTTGGATTGTACAAGTAGATTTGAAAATTACAGATCAGTATTCTGGAGATAATTATGTTGTTGAAGCTAGTTTGTCACCAAACTTTGAACCAGGATGTGCTTACGATAAGACTATTAACTTAGTGGCTTGGAAAAGAATATATGTAGAATATGATAGAATGTATAAAAAAGGAGCTACATTAATTCAGGATTTTACTCCCGATTCTGATACCAATGATGACGTCTTATATGTTGACAATGTTGACGACTTTATTGTTGACAATATCAATCCTATGCAGATACAGTTATTCTCAGTTGACGGAATAAGCCTATCCAATATTTTAGTAAAGAATAAAAATGCCTCATTAAATTCATTGACAGTGTCAGATATTCCTTATAACAGCACAATTGATAAAATTAGGTCAGGAATTCGAATTCCATCTGACCTAAGTTCTTATGAAATAGATAAAAGCCAATTGGTTGATGGTTTTGGGTTAAACACTAGCGGTACTGATGGTGGCACATTTGTCGAATTCATATTTGATATTCCAAATGAGAACAACTTTGCACCTTGCTATAAAATATTCCCCTTTATTATAACATCAAGTGGGACATTAGACCCAACTGCCATTTATGTTCGATATACTAATTCTTGGTTTGATCATGCTCAATCTGGAGACAAGACCAATGTATTTCTTGCTTTAGCTGGAACTGAAATGGCTGCTAATCCAAGCACAGGTTTCATCCCTGGTGGTGTCACGCTTTCATTTTACAATACAAGCACAATTTTTGTCAAGAAAAACAACTTCCCAACGTACGAGAGATCAGCTTTAGTTCACGAGTTTGGCCATCAATTTAATGTAGTTTCAGCTCATGTTGATAGTGATTGGCCTCGGAGAAATCATATGGATTCTGATTTTTGCATTATGACGTACATTCGAGAGCACTACAATATTGCAGAATTTGATTATAAGCAGGATGATGACTACTCATGTATAAAAATCATTAGGGGTGAACATGATGGTTTGTGAAAAGGAATACAAATTCATTTACATTAACTCGTCATTCATCTAAAAAAATTAACAATGAATTTTCAAAAATCAATCCGTTTTATTGCTATACTATTCAGC
>JADLHE010000056.1 GCA_020848965.1 Saprospiraceae bacterium | reverse complement strand
TGCACTGCCAACAACAAAAGGTATTTTGTAAATAATTGACAATGAAAAAGTTAACCCACAATCCTATTCCACCGAAGGTGGAAACAAACATAAAAAATCATAAAAATTCTGCGTCTCTCTGCGTCAAAAATCTATTATCATCCAAGAATCAAGAATCACAACCAATCGCATGAAAATAGCAGTCATCCGCTACAACGCCGGCAATATCCAGTCCGTCTTGAACGCCTTGGAGCGGCTCGGTGTGACCACCATTCTGACCGACGACCCTGCGGAAATTCGGTCGGCAGAACGGGTCATCTTCCCCGGCGTGGGCGAGGCAAGTACGGCCATGCATTACCTTCGGGAGAGGAGCTTGGACACCGTCATCCGCAGCTTGACGCAGCCCGTTTTGGGTATTTGTTTGGGCATGCAATTGCTCGGCGAACACTCGGAGGAGAACGACACGGATTGCCTCGGCATCGTGCCAGCGAGGGTGCGGAAATTGACGGGGAGGGCGACAAAAAACGTCGAGGAGGTTTTGAACCTCCCCGACCTTAAGCCACTGAAAGTACCACATGTAGGTTGGAATACCGCTGCGCCTACTCCAAACGTCGGCGAGGTTTCGAACCTCGCCGACGTTCATCCACTTTTGAAGGGACTGCCGGACAACCCGTTTTTCTACTTCGTCCATTCGTATGCGATGGAACTGAACGATGCGACCATTGCCCAAACCGATTATGGCGTCCTGTTCACGAGCGCCTTGCAATGGCAAAATTTTTACGGGGTGCAGTTTCATCCTGAGAAGAGTGCCGGGGCGGGTGAGCAATTGCTACGCAATTTTATCTGGAACAGTGTCGAAATTGGCAACAGCTTTCCGAAAGTTGCGAACTTTCGGAAAGCTGTTGCCAATTTCGACACTGTTCCCGCAATGGATTTAATCAACAACCATTGTGTCCGCCTGCGCCAAGGCGACTATGCACAGCGCACCGACTACGCCAGCGACCCCGTGGCCGTGGCCAAGCAATTCGAGGCGGCGGGATTCCGGCGGCTTCACATGGTGGACTTGGACGGAGCACGTGCGGGCAAGCCGCAACACCTGCACATCCTGCAACAAGTAGCCGCCGAAACCTCGCTCATCATTGACTTCAGCGGTGGCATCAAAACGGATGCGGACATTGAGGATGTGTTCGAAGCGGGAGCGGCAATGACGGCCATTGGCAGCGTAGCGGTGAAGGATAAACCCTTGTTTTTCAAGTGGTTGGAAAAATATGGCTCGGAGAAAATCCTGCTCGGCGTGGATGTTCGGGATGAAAAATTGGCTATCAGCGGCTGGTTGGAACAGACCGAAATCGGCACTTTCGAGTTTTTGGCGGAAATGACCGGGGCGGGCGTCCAGCAGGTTTTCTGCACGGACATCGGGCGGGATGGGCTGCTCACGGGGCCTTCCACGGCGCTGTATCGGCGCTTGCTGGCGCAATTTCCGGGGCTGTCGTTGATTGCCAGTGGCGGGGTAAGTTCGCCAAATGACCTAGTGGAATTGGCTGAGATTGGCTGCGCTGGGGCGATTGTGGGCAAGGCGATTTATGAGGACATGAAGAACTTGGAAAAATGGCTGCCCAGTTGAATTAAGCAGCTGTCCATCAACCTTTTATAAACCCTTATCAACTTTATAAACCATTATCAACCAAGAAAAATGCTTGCAAAACGCATCATCCCCTGCCTCGACATCAAGGACGGTCGCACCGTGAAAGGGGTCAATTTCATCAAGCTCCGAGACGCTGGCGACCCCGTGGAACTGGCCGCCCGCTACGCCGCCGAGGGGGCCGACGAACTCGTTTTCCTCGACATCACCGCCACGCACGAGGGGCGCAAAACTTTTGCAGAATTGGTACATCGCATTGCGAAGGCCATCAATATCCCGTTCACGGTGGGCGGCGGCATCGGCTCGGTGGCAGATGTTTCGGTGCTGCTGGAGGCTGGAGCGGACAAGGTGTCCGTAAACTCGGCGGCGGTACGCAACCCACTGCTAATCAACGAATTGGCGAAGGAATTTGGCAGCCAGTGCATTGTCGTAGCCATTGATGCCAAGCGAGAGGAGGGCGACTGGTGGGTCTATCTCAATGGCGGGCGGCTGCGCACGGAACTGCGGGCACTGGCCTGGGCAATCGAGGCCGAGGAGCAGGGCGCTGGCGAAATCCTGCTCACTTCAATGGACCACGATGGCAGCAAGAATGGCTTTGCCCTTGAACTGACGAAAGCCGTTTCGGAGCGGCTGCACATACCAGTTATTGCCAGCGGCGGTGCAGGTAATATGGAGCATTTCACCGAGGTTTTTACCGAAGGAAAAGCCGATGCAGCACTGGCGGCCAGCATTTTCCATTTTGGGGAGATTCCGGTGCCGGATTTGAAGCGATATATAACGGATAACGACGTTGCCGTTCGGATTTGAATTAGATGGGATAGGACACAGATTGGACGGATTAGGCTGATTTACACTGATTTTGATTTATGGGTTGAAAAAATCCGTGTTCATCCGTTAAATCTGTTCAATCTGTGTCCTATCCTCCAACACAATCACCATGCAAATCAATTTCAAAAAATACCCCGACGGCCTCGCCCCGGCCATTATCCAGGATGCAAAAACGGGCGTGGTGCTCATGCTTGGCTTCATGGACGAAGCAGCATTGACAAAGACCATTGCGGAGCAACGGGTCACGTTTTTCAGCAGAAGCAAGCAGCGGCTGTGGACAAAGGGCGAGACCAGCGGCCACTTCCTCGACTTGGTGGAGGTGCTGGCCGATTGTGATGAAGACACGATTTTGGTGAAAGCCAAACCGCATGGCCCGGTCTGCCATACGGGTAGCGATACTTGTTTTGGGGAGTCCAATACTGACCGGGTGACTTTGAGTCACCCGGTCAGCGGGTCATTCCTGCCGGAATTGGAGGCTATCATCAACGACCGATTTACGAACCCAGCCGAGGGCAGCTATGTGGCCAGTTTGATGAAAAAAGGCATCAAAAAAATGGCGCAAAAAGTGGGCGAAGAGGGCGTGGAAGTGGCCTTGGAAGCACAGTGCGACGATGCCGATTTGTTCCTTGGCGAGGCGGCGGACTTGGTGTTCCACCTGCTGGTTTTGTTGCGGGCAAAGGAGCATTCATTGGCAGAAGTGGAAGCCGTTTTGCGCAGCAGAATGAAAAAATAAGGGCTTATTGCAAAATCTGGCTAATCAGGCTCGCACTGAAAATCGAGAGCAGGAACCAGCCCATCAGCCCTTCCAGAACGGCAAGGTAGCGGGCCACGCCACGGGCAGGCATGTCGCCGTAGCCGAGCGTCACGAAGGCGTTCATGGAAAGTGCCACGGCATTGACGAGCTGGACGAACCCACGACGCAATTTGCTCATTGTCAAATGGTTGCGAAGCTCGTTGGCCCATGCCTGCCGTTCCGTTTTCTGCCATAAACGCCAGCCTGGTGGCTGCCATAGCGCCGAGCCATCGGAAGGAAAAACGAAGTACAGCAGTCCAAATGTCAGGATGACATACATGCTGAAAATCAGTGCCTTGACGGGGTTCGTGCCGTAGTCGCAAAAGATTTTCAGGAAGCGATTGAGGTAGAGCGTGAAGAAAGTGGAGGTATTGGCGTTCTGCCGAAAATTGAAGGCGGCCTTGCGGGTCACCATGTCCTTCATTTCGGTGTAGCAGGCATTGTAGCTTTCGGAGTCGCCGTTGTTTTTGTAGGCCCGCAGGAGTTGGGAGTAATTCTTAAGCAGGTCGAGATAAACTGCTTCGTGACGGGTTTCATAGGGCAATGCACCCGCAAAAAAACTGTCCCTACTGTACTTTTGGTGCAGCTTGTTTCCTGCCAATTGGCTCCAAGGAAGTGAGGTGTTGCCTTCCGGCAAATTGACGCCCTTCATCAGCACCTGTTGGTTGAACTGGCAGTAGTTCACCTGAAACAACTCCTTGATACTCAAGTCGTTAAAATCGGCAACCATGTCAAAGGTATCCCTGATTAGTTCAATGGTGGAAAAAATAGAGTTGTCGCCAATGAGGAAGTTGGCCCTTGGGTCCTGTGAATCAAAACGACATTTGTAGATAGTGACCTTGCCCGATTTTTCGGAATAAATATAAGTTTGAACGTTTCCGAAAAAAGTGTTGTGCAACGAGGCCATCAGTTTCTTGTCCACGTTGTAAAGCGTGAAGATTTCCCCCTGAACCTGGCTGTTTTCGACCGAAAAATGAGTCGAGGTCATCTCTTCCCATCGGAATCCATACCGAAAATCGCACCTGTCGAATCCAAAATAATAGGACTCCATGATATGCCCGTTCACAATGTCGTCGAAGGCGCAGCCACGGAAAAAAAGGTCGCCGTAAACCGAGATTTTCTCCAAGTACAGCATTTGTTGAAAACGGATTTTCGGGAAAACGACGGACTGAGCAAAATGGACATCAATGAGCATCACCATTTTGTTCACCAAAATAGTATCGTAGCTGGCGGCCAGGCTGTCCCAATTTTCCTCGCCCCGCACGTCGGTGAGGAAGCGGGCATCGGTGGTTGGGTCGGCTGTTATCGTTACATCGAAAATGCGGACGGTGTCACTCGGCGAATCCTGTATTTTTTGAAGGAGTTGGGTGACGGTGATGCTTTTCTTGTTTTCAAGTTTCTGTGTTTGAGCAGAAGCAAGGTTCAGGCAGTTGAACAATATACTGAGTGGGAGAATATAACGGCAAGCATTAGTCATTAAGTCCAATCGTTTTGTTTTCACAAATATAGCAAAACAAAAACGGCCTGCAATTATGCAAGCCGTCAATCGTCACTCAAGATTTTTTTGTTTCTAGGCAAGTGCCCTACCCCTTCGCCTTCGCCCAAGCATCCCGCAGCGTCACCGTGCGGTTGATGACCAGTTTTTCCGGCGTCGAATCGGTGTCCACGGTGAAATAGCCGAGGCGAAGGAACTGGTAGTGCTGGCCCAATGCCGCACCTGCCAAAGATGGCTCCAGCCAAGCGTTTTCCACCACTTTCAGCGAATCGGGGTTCAGGAGTTCCTTGAAATCCCGGTCGTCGTTGGCCACGTCCTCCACCGTGAAAAGGCGGTCGTAAAGGCGCACCTCGGCGGGAATGGCGTGCTTGGCGTCCACCCAATGGATGGTCGTTTTTGGCTTCAGGCCGCTCACATCTTCCCCGCTTTTCGAGTTGGGGAAATAGGTGCAACGCAGCTCCGTCACCTTGCCGTCGGCGTCCTTCACCACCTCGTCGCATTGGATGATATAGGCGCTTTTCAGCCTCGCCATCGTGCCGGGCGAGAGGCGGAAAAACTTCGGCGGCGGGTTCTCCATGAAATCCTCCTGCTCGATCCAAAGCTCCTGCGAGAAGGGCATCTTGCGGGTGCCAGCGGTCGGGTCTTCGGGGTTGTTTTCCGTTTCGAGCCACTCGGTCTGGTCCGCGGGGTAATTGGTGATGACGACCTTTATCGGGTCAATAACGGCCATTGCCCGCAGGGCGATTTTGTTAAAATCTTCCCGCACGCAGAACTCCAGCAGGCTCAAGTCCACGAGGTTTTCCCGCTTCGCAATGCCGATGCGCTTGGCCCAGTCCCGGATGGCGGCAGCGGTATAGCCCCTGCGACGCATGGCCGAGATGGTGGGCATACGAGGGTCGTCCCAGCCACGCACATGGCCTTCGTTCACCAGTTTCAGCAGTTTTCTTTTTGAAACAACCGTGTAGCTCAAGTTGCGACGAGCAAACTCATATTGTTTCGAAGGGAAAATGCCCAGCTTCTCGATGCACCAATCGTACAGTTCCCGGTGCGGCACGAACTCCAGCGTACAGATGGAGTGTGTGATTTTTTCGATGCTGTCGCTCTGGCCGTGCGCCATGTCGTACATCGGGTAGATGCACCAGTCATCGCCCGTGCGGTGGTGGTGTGCGAACTTGATGCGATAGAGCAGCGGGTCCCGCATAATCATGTTCGGGGAGGCCATATCGCCCTTTGCCCGCAGGGTTTTGCTGCCTTCGGCAAACTCGCCCGCCTTCATCCTTTGGAACAAATCCAAGTTTTCCTCCACGCTGCGGCTGCGGTAGGGGCTGTCCTTACCCGGCTCGGTCGGGGTGCCCTTCAGCGCTGCGATTTCCTCTGCCGTGCTGTCGTCCACGTAGGCGAAGCCCTTTTTGATGAGGTCAACGGCGTAGTCGTAGAGTTGCTGGAAGTAGTCGGAAGCATAGTAAATACCCGCAGGCTCGAAGCCCATCCAGCGCACGTCGGCGAGGATACTGTCCACGTACTCCGTCTCCTCCGTCACCGGGTTGGTGTCGTCGTAGCGCAGGTTGCACTGGCCGTTGTACTTCTTCGCCAACCCGAAGTTCAGGCAGATGCTGGTGGCGTGGCCCACGTGCAGGTAGCCGTTCGGCTCTGGTGGGAAGCGGGTATGCACCCGGCCCCCGTGCTTGCCAGCGGCGATGTCTTGCTCGATGATTTCTTCGAGGAAGTTGAGGGATTCGGGTTTTTCTTCTTTGGTCGTGTTGTCAACACTCATTGTAATCAATTTAAAAAAGGTCGCAAATTTCAACGAAAAACTGCAATGAATGATACCCGAAAAGCCAAAATCACTCAAAAAGCCATTATTTCTTTTTTTGATATTTCTTGGGGGCGGGTTCTTGTGCCACTTCGGCTGGCACCGGATTGATTTTATTAGCTTGGCTTTGCACTGAGGAAACTTGGCTTTGGGAAGACCTTTGAGCGAGAAAATCAACATAGTCCAATGCTTGCTGGTGCAATGCTTCGGGCAGGCTGGCGATTTTGGTACTTAGCGTAAAACTGCCTTGTGCTAAGAATCCTGTTACCCGCCCATGCCCGATGACCGTGAAAATTTCTTCACTGAGTGTTTCTTCGATTTTCACCAAGGTCTTCAATTCAAAATTATGAAGCCCGGTCATCCAGCGGCTAATTTCAGAGGGATTCTTGTCAAGCGCCGCCGCCAAGTCTTTTTGGGACATCCCTTTTGCATCGAGGATGGCTTGTATCCGTTCCACGATGTCGAGGGTCTTGGAAACCTGCACCCGTGTTTCCTTGGGGATTTTGGCGGAGATTCGGTCGAATGCGCTCATTTTTCAACTGTTTTAAATTTCGATTTCCAATTCGTCCAAGTTTAGGATTTCTTTCCCCGCAAACTGGAAACCACCTGATTTTATCATTTCTGAAATGCATTTTGAAACCCTGTTTGCAAAGCGGAACTTTGCCATCAAATCAGGACTTTCGGCTACTTTTTGGGAGGTTTTTAGGCCGCCGTTTGCCAGAATCACGATTTCATCGGACAACCTGACACAGTACAACCTCAAATCACGGACTGGAAGTTCCACCAAGAATTTTGCGCTTGGCGGCAGGGCTTGTGCACTTTCCTCAAAGCGAAACAGGTATTCCTTTGCCCCTCTTTTGTCCCCGATTTCTTCTATCCAAGCAATGAGGTTGTTCAAGTCTTCCGCCACCTCCAACTCATTTTCGAAACGGTTAAAGAACTTGTCAGGCTCCGTATCTTCTTCGCCTTCTATTTGAAAAGCGTAAAAATTTACTTTTTCAAAATGCTTGAACAACCTTATCGTGACAAAATTATTCACTTTTAAGTAATTTTTCTGAAAAAAAATTGGAAATAATTTACTTTATATGAAATTGGTTTGCTAGATAGCTGATAGTCTATGGTTGCAAAAATAAGGTTGAATGATTATTCTAGGTAGTTGATGAATTCGTTTTTTCTTTTTCTAATCATTCTGGTAATGACATTACAATTGCCAATTCATTTCAACCACTTCACCGTTTTTGTAAAATTGGATTAGGCCAATTCCTAGGCTTTCCTCATTTGTTAAAAGTTCAAGAAAAACGCCAAGCTGATAATTTAAATCATTTCCGTAATTATTTGATGTATATGCTTTGAGTTTTATAAAATCATAATCAAAAGGTATTTTAGACGTAGATTTCTTTACCTCAACTATCAAAATGTTCTCTGTATTTATTCCTCGTTTATGGACGATGATGTCAGGAAATACTGCCCTATTGGTAATTTCTTTTTCCAAATCTTCAGCCTCACCTTTTTTCAATAATCCTAATTCATGCAAATGCCGTTTTAAGATATCAATCCTCTTTTTTCCTCCATCCCGTTCAATATTGCCGTTGTATTCACAATCAACGTTGTTTTCAGCAAATTGCATTTGTAAATATTCAGCAAGTTTATGTGTCATACTTTGTTCGCTTAGGTTATGTTTCAACAGCCACATATCATTTTTCAAAAGCTCGTCAAGTGCTTTTTGAAATAGTTGTATAATTTTATAGTATTGCATTATCTGAAAATATTTAAATTGGGAAAGTTCACACCGCCACCAACTCCCCAGCCCCAACGCCAAGCCCCTCCAACAAGCCCTTCA
>JADLHE010000055.1 GCA_020848965.1 Saprospiraceae bacterium | reverse complement strand
TGCGAATAAATTTTCCCAATTTTTAATATCCTTTACCATGCCTACTCGCAGAAAATTCCTCCGCAACACCGCCCTTGCCGCTGGCGCAATGGCCTTCAGCGCCAAGAGCTACGCCCGCATCCTCGGCTCCAATGACCGCATTCGTGTTGGGGTCGTTGGCTTTTCCGATAGGTTCAAAAACTCGCTGCTGCCGCCTTTCGTTGCGCTGCAAAAAGAGCTGAACTTTGAAATGGTGGCCCTTTCCGACATCTGGAACCGCCGCCGTGACGAGGGGCAGGCTTTTTTGAAGGAAAAACTAGGCCACGAGGTCACTGTTTTCAATAACAACGAGGCGCTTTACGACTCCCGCTCCGTGGACGCCGTTTTCATCAGTACCGCCGATTTCCAACATGCCATCCATACTATCGAAGCAGTGGAGGCGGGCTGCGATACCTACACCGAAAAGCCCCTCGCCGAGACGATGGCCGACAACCGGGCCGTATTGAATGCGGTGAAAAAAAGCGGAAAAATCGTGCAGATCGGCTCGCAGCGTCGCAGTGGCGACAACTACCACGCTGCCGATGATTTTATCAAATCGGGCAAGTTCGGCCCCATCGTCATGGTGGAACTGATGTGGAACGTGAACCAGCCGGGCCGTTGGCGCAGGCCAAGTTTGGTCAACTCGCTAAAGGAGTCGGATGTGGACTGGCAGCGCTACCTCGTCAACCGCCCGAAAGTGGCTTTCGATGCCCGCAAATACGTGGAGTACCGCCTGTTTTGGCCTTTTTCCAGCGGCATCCCCGGCCAGTGGATGAGCCACCAAATAGACACGGTGCATTGGTTTTCAGGACTCCCCCACCCTCGCAGCGTGGTGGCCAACGGTGGCATTTACCAATGGAAAGATGGCCGCACCAATCCCGATACCCTAACTGTCGTGTTCGATTATGGCCCGCTGAACGACCCGAAATCGGGCTTTCAGGTGCAGTTCACTTCCCGTTTTTCCAATTCGGCGGGCGGCACCAAGGAGCTTTACTATTCCAATGGCGGCATGATTAACCTCGACACCAACGAAATCAGCAATACGGGAGGCATGGTGGAATGGGAGGCAAAGGAAATGGGCATGAGTCCCAACCTGCTCACTGCCCAAAAATTGGAGGGAACCAAGGTCATCACCACCGCCAACACGGGCGGCGATACACTCACTTTCAATCATTTGAAAAACTGGATGGAGTGCGTGCGTTCCCGCAAACAACCGAATGCGCCCATCGAGGCGGGCTACCAGCATTCCATTGCCAATATCATGACCACGGCGGCCTATCGCACGGGCTTGAAAGTGACTTTCAACGAGAAAAAACAGGAGATAATGGCGGGGGGAAAGGTTTGGAAACCCTTTTGAATAGCTGGAAACGGCTTTCGAATTAGTGGTTCATAGGGCTTGGCAGCGGATATTGCTAGGGGTGGGTGGCATATCCACGTTGAGGAGTTAGTTTAAAGCTGCTTTTTTTAGCCAGCCCAAAAAATCCCGCAGATTTTCCATCGAAATGGTGTGACCTTCTCCTGCGTACTCGTGATACTCAGCTTGAATTCCCAAACTTTCGAGCAATTTTTGCCCATCCTGGGCATACCCAACGGGTAGTATATTGTCCGCAGTGCCATGTGATATGAAAGCGCTGAAATTCTTGAAACTTCCTTGCTTCGCAAACAGCGGTTTCGCCTCCTCCAGCACCCGGCCACTTAAAGCGGCGATGCCACGAACCTTGTCCGGGCTGGACAGGCCCACGCTGTATGACATGATGGCCCCTTGGCTAAAACCACCGAAAAACACTTTTGAACGGTCGAATTCGTGCTTTTCCGCCAGTTGGTCAACGAATTTCAAAAGCGTCTGGCGGCTTTGCTCTGCTTCTTGCGCATTGATGGAAGGCTTGCCACCCGAAAAATCCACGGTGTACCACTTGTAACTGCCGGGGGAAACCGTGAATGGCCCACGAGCCGACACCACGAGGTAGTGCCCATCAATTTGCGGAGCAAAAGAAAACAAGTCCTGCTCGTTGCTGCCCACGCCATGCAAGAGGATGAGCAACGGCGGCTTCTCCGAAGCGATGGTCGGCTGCCGCACAAGGTATTCGAGCAGCGGCGGCGAAGTGGGCTGTGTCGGCTGGCAGTTGGCTAGAAAAGTAGCTGCCAAAGTGGCGATGGACATGATGAGGATAGTTTTCATTTTAAACGTCATTCCATTGATACTAAGCAATCTTCACAGAGGTCATTGTCAATGACCCGCCCACGGCTTTGTCGTTGAAGAAACTGATTTCGTCTTTTTCGTCCTTCAAGGCCAGCATATAGAGCAATGGCAAATAATGTTCCGGCGTGGGAATGGCAAGCTGGAACGGGCGACCCTCCGCCGTGTAATTGATGAGGCGTTTGTGGTCGCCGTCGGCAATGAACTGCTTGAATTTCGTATTGGCTTCGATGGCCCAATCGTAGCCGTAGTCGTTGGTGTTGAGTTTGTCCCAAGCCACCATGCGCAGGTTGTGCACCATGTTTCCGCTGCCCACGATGAGCACGCCTTTTTTGCGGAGCGCCGCAATTTCCTTCGCCAATTCATAATGCTGCTGCGGGGTGCGGCGATAGTCGAGGCTCAATTGGATGATGGGCACGTCGGCGTTCGGATAGAGGTGCTTGAGGACCGTCCAAGCGCCGTGGTCGAGGCCCCATTTATCGTCCAAGCCGACTTGGGTGGACTTGATGAGGTCTTTAGTTTCCTTCGCCAAATCGGGGCTGCCGGGCGCTGGGTATTGCACGTCGAACAGCGCCTGTGGGAATCCACCGAAATCGTGGATGGTCTGCGGTTTGTCCATCGCAGTCACCCAAGTGCCGTTCGTTTCCCAATGTGCTGAAACACAGAGGATTGCGTTGGGTCGTGGGATTTCCTTGCCTATTTGGCGGAAGCCTTGCACGAACTCGTTCTCCTCGATGGCGTTCATCGGGCTGCCGTGGCCGAGGAAAAGCAGGGGCATCTTGTCTGTGTTGGAAAAGTCGCTGGTAGCGCTGTCCAAACAGCTGAGTTTCATTGCCGAAGTGGCGAGCGGTAGGGTTGCCATAAGCTTGAGGAATTGACTGCGGTTCATGTCGTGGATTTACGATTTGGGTGATTTACGATTGGGGGTTGTGGGGTTAATCGTTACAGGAGCACCGAAACGAACACAATTTATTGATTTTCAAAACATTGTGTTCGTCTCAGTGCAAAATGGGAGTACGTTCTTACTTCGTTACCAAGCTAACTTGTAGGTAAAACTCATCATAAATGGTCTTGTCACCTAGATTATCGAAGAAAGAGCCAGAGCCAAACCTAATATCATACAGTGAACGGTCAACGGTAATAGAGCCAGTAGCAGTTACTTTTCCGCCAGAAGTGCCCACATTGGCCTTGAAAACTACTGGGTTGGTTTTCTCTTTGATGGTTAAGTCACCAACGATTTTGTAGTTGCCCTTGGTGTCCTGCGGGATGGCACGAGTGATGACGAACTTGGACGTTGGGTGGCCGTCCACGCCAAAGAAGTCGTCAGACTTGAGGTGGCCTACCAGTTTGCCCCCCATTGCAGCGTCAAGGTCAGTACATTCAATGCTGGTCATGTCAATTTCAAAAGAACCGCCAACAAGTTTACCGTCCTGCATTTTGAGGTTGCCATTTTTGATTTTTACGTTGCCTGTGTGTTTGCCAGTCACTTTTTCACCCGTCCAGACGACATTGCTGGCAGCGGTGTCCACGGTGTGGTCATTGATGGTAGTGAAAGCGAAGGCAGCGATTGCCAGAATTGAAAGAAAAAACAAATTTTTCATGTTGAGATTTAAAATGGTGATTTATTAAATTGTTTCATTGTTCCTTGGCTTCATTGTTAATGACCCAGTGACCAATGACTAAACTTGCTTTACAAACTGCACCTCGCACTCGATGTGCACCTCGTCACTGACGAGCACCCCACCCGCTTCGAGGGGAGCGTTCCAGAGGAGGCCGAAGTCCTTTCGATTGACGATGCCAGTGACGGAAAAACCCGCCTTTTCGTTGCCCCAAGGGTCTTTGCCCACGCCGCCGAACTCCACGCTGAGGGACACTTCCCTCGTCACGCCCCGGATGGTCAAGTTGCCAGCCAGTCGGTAGTTTTCGGGGTCGAAGCGGCAGCAGGAGCCGCCCACGAAGTGGATGGTTGGGTGGTTTTCCACGTCAAAAAAATCGGCGCTGCGCAAATGGGCGTCCCGGTCGGCTTGGTTGGTGCTGAGGCTGGCGGCGTCAATTTTTAACTCCACCTCCGCCTTGCGGAAGTCCGCTCCGTCGGACAGCACGGTGGCTTCGAAGCGGTGGAAGCCGCCCTTCACCTTGGCAATCATCAGGTGCCGAACCATGAAGTTTATTTCGCTGTGCGCCGGGTCGAGTACCCATTTTGTCGTATTGGCCATTGCCGATTTTTGATTTTGCTGGCGCAAAGATGCAGGCATGCCAAGGAAGGTGTCATTCACATAGGTTAACTTCGTTCATCGCCGCTCGGCCATCTGCTTTCGGATACGGCTGAGGGACTGTGGTTTCACGCCCAAATAGGAGGCAATCAGGAACTGTGGCACCCGCAACACGACGTCAGGCTGCTTTTCGATAAGCTCCAAGTACCGTGATTCTGTGTCAGCACTGAAGCTCCGGGCAATGCGGTATTGCGCAGCGGCATAAGCGTTTTGAATCAAAACCCGGAAGAAGCGCTCCATTTTGTGCAGCTTATCGCAAGCAGCCGCAATGGCTGTTTTTTCAAAAACGATTAATTGGCAATGCTCCAAAGTTTCCACGGTGAAAAGGGCGGACTTGTCCATGTAAAAGCT
>JADLHE010000054.1 GCA_020848965.1 Saprospiraceae bacterium | reverse complement strand
TCACCATGAACGGCTTGTGTTCCTTTGAAACTACATAGGCCGTGTCAAAGCTGTTTGGAAAATCAGAGATTGTCAAGGGTTCGTTGATTGCCATTTTTGGCACTTTGGCAGCCGTTTCGGGGCTGATTGGAGTTTCTGTTCTGACAGAACAGGCAGTGGTGACAACCGAGAGAAGAAGACCGAGAATATACCTCATAAGCGTATTAGGTTGACTTGAATGACTTGTTGTTAAGCTGTGCGGTTTGAACTTGGTTGTATCTGATGCTCCAATGGGGCAATTCGATTTTTTTAGCCCTCCATTTTCTAATCCTATTGAATTCGATACGAGCATGAACCGCTAAAGTGCGGCAAAATACCCAATCCCGCCGAATCAGACGGGATTGGAAATGCTGGAATGAAGCCAATAGCGTCGAATTCGACGCTATTAAACGCTTCTGTTTTGTGGCTTTAGCTCCCCAAAAATCCCTTTCTTTGCACCCGCCCAAACTCGAAACCCAATTTGTCATTCCCGTAGGGAACCTAAACTCAAAACTTTATATGTTCTTAATGGAACAAACCATGCGCTGGTACGGCCCCGAAGACCCGGTCACCCTTTGGCACATCCGCCAAGCGGGCTGCACGGGGGTGGTCACGGCGCTGCACCATATCGAGTACGGCGACGTCTGGCCAGTCTCGGAAATCGAAAAGCGCAAAAAACAGATTGAAGCCGTCGGCATGACCTGGACGGTGGTGGAGAGCCTGCCCGTACACGAGGACATCAAAAGGCAGTCGGGCAAATGGAAAAAGCAGCTTGAAAACTACAAGACCAGCCTGCGCAACCTCGCCCAGTGCGGTCTGAAAGTCGTCACCTACAATTTCATGCCCATCCTCGATTGGCTGCGCACAGATACGGCGTTCCCGCTGCTCGACGGCAGCCGCACCCTGCGCTTCGACCGCTTGGCCTTCATCGCTTTCGACTTGTTTTTGTTGAAAAGGCCGGGTGCCGAAAAGGACTACCCGGCGGAAGAAATTGCGGCAGCAAAGGCCAAGTTCAATGGCATGACCAACGAGTTCAAGCGAAACCTGTATGAAAACATCCTGCTCGGGCTGCCCGGCGACGACGAGTCCTTCACCGCCTCCGAAGTGCTGGAGGCTTTGGATGGCTACGCCAAAATCGGCCCGAAAGAGCTGAAAAAGCACCTCTTCGACTTCCTGAAAGAAGTAGTGCCAGTGGCCGAGGAAGTGGGCCTGCGAATGGCCATCCACCCCGACGACCCACCGTTTCCGGTGTTGGGCTTGCCCCGTGTCGTCAGCACCTCGCAAGACGTGGAAGAACTACTCACCGCCGCCCCCTCGCCCGCCAACGGCCTCTGCTTCTGCACGGGCCGCTACGGCTCCCGCCCTGACAACGACGTGGCGGAGATGGTGCGGAAATTCGGTGACCATATCCACTTCTTGCACCTGCGCAACACCAAGCTCGAAGCCGACGGCAGCTTCTTCGAGGCCGAGCACCTCGGCGGTGATACCGATATGCCCGCTGTGGTGCGGGAGATTTTGGCCATCATGCAGCGGCGGAAAGTGAGCATCCCCATGCGCCCCGACCACGGCCACCAAATGCTCGACGACCTCGACAAAAAGACCTATCCCGGCTACTCGGCCATTGGAAGGCTGCGGGGACTGGCAGAGCTTCGGGGCTTGGAAAAGGGCTTGGCTTATGCGCTTGGGAGTTGATTTTTTTGATTTAAGATTGCAGATTACATGAATACATGATTGTTGATGGAATTGCTGATTTTCAATGAGTTATGGGTGATGTGTGGATGAAATCAACCATGTTAGATAATCCATTTCACATTCCATCAAAAATCATGTATTAGTCAATCGTCAATCAAAAACCAGCCCCTTCCCAATTCAACAACATCCTTCAGAAAATGTACCTACTCGGCTACGACATCGGCAGTTCCTCCATCAAAGCGGCGCTTGTGGAGGCGGAAACGGGGGCGACCTTGGCCGTCGCACAGTCGCCCGCTACGGAAATGAGCATGACGGCGCACCAGCCCGGCTGGGCGGAGCAAGACCCCGACGAGTGGTGGCTCCATGTTTGCGCAGCAACCAAACAACTGCTGGAAAACACCCTTGTTGCGCCAGCGGAAATCAAGGGCATCGGCATCAGTTACCAGATGCACGGCCTCGTGGTGGTGGGCGACGATAAGAAGCCGCTGCGCCCGTCCATCATCTGGTGCGACAGCCGGGCAGTGCCTTATGGCAACCGGGCTTTTGAGGAAATCGGGCAGGAGCAATGCCTTTCGCATATGCTGAACTCGCCCGGCAATTTCACCGCTGCCAAACTGGCTTGGGTGAAGGAAAACGAGCCGGAGCTTTTCGCAAAAATCCGCTATTTCATGCTGCCCGGCGACTATATCGCCCTGCGCCTGACTGGGGAGGCCACGACCACGCCGAGCGGCCTGAGCGAGGGCATCATTTGGGATTTTGTGAAAAACGAGGTGTCCAGCACCGTGCTGGACTATTTTGGTTTTGATAAAAAACGGGTGCCCACGGTCGTCCCAACTTTCTCCTTGCAGGGCAAACTGACCGCCGAAGCTGCCGCAGCCACGGGCCTTGCCGAAGGCACCCCCGTCGCCTACCGTGCGGGCGACCAGCCGAACAATGCACTGAGCCTCAATGTGTTGCAGCCTGGAGAGGTAGCTGCCACGGGCGGCACTTCCGGCGTCGTTTATGGCGTGGTGGATAGGCCAGCCTATGATTTGCAGTCAAGGGTTAATGGTTTTGCGCACGTCAATCACGAGTTAGTAGGGTCTAATCATCCCTCATCCCTCATCCCTCATCCCTCTCAAAGAATCGGCATTTTGCTCTGCATCAACGGCGCTGGCTCCCTCTACCGTTGGCTTCGCCAAACGGTGGGGCAGGGGAGTATCAGCTACCCGGACATGGAGCGGCTGGCGGCTTCGGTGCCCGTGGGCGCTGATGGTTTGCGCATTTTGCCCTTCGGAAATGGGGCGGAGCGGATGCTCAACAACCTCGACCCCGGCGCACAGGTGAACGGCCTCCAACTGAACCGCCACACGGCGGCGCATCTATACCGGGCAGGCTTGGAGGGCATCGCCTTTTCGTTCGTTTACGGCGTTCAGATTTTGAAGAAAATGGGCCTCGATATCAGCGTGATGCGGGTCGGTAACGACAACCTATTCCAGTCCGCCGTTTTCTCCAAAACCATCGCCACCCTGCTCGGCTGCTCGATTGACGTGGTGCAGACCACCGGGGCCGTGGGTGCTGCCAAGGCGGCGGGCGTTGCCACGGGCATTTACCCCGACATCGAAACGGCAATGGCGAGCGTGACGGTAACGGGGCGCTACGAGCCGGAGGCGGATAGGGTGGGGGAGTACCGGGGGGCGTATGGGGTGTGGGAAGCGGATTTGGCGAAGGCTATTGGTTAACCTTGTGCAACTGCATACGGTTTTAAACGTGACCAATTGGACACGTTAGATTTAAGTCCCCATCCATTTGGACGACCTTTTTATAAAAATCAATCAACTGACAATCAACTAATTATGGCAAATAAAAAATCTAAAAAAAGCAGTTCCATCGCCGTCACCGTCGGCAAAAAAGAATACTTCAAGGGCATTGGCCGCATCCAGTTCGAGGGGCCGGAGTCCGATAACCCGTTGGCCTTCCGTTTCTACGACGAGAATCGGGAGGTGCAAGGCAAGACCATGAAGGAGCATTTTCGCTTCGCCGTGGCCTGGTGGCATACCCTCTGCGGCACGGGCGGCGACCCGTTCGGCCCCGGCACGAAGGCGTTCCCGTGGCTAAAGGCTAAAGACGCAATGGACCAAGCCAAGGACAAAATGGACGCTGGCTTCGAGTTCATCACCAAGATGGGCATCCCGTTCTATTGCTTCCACGACTACGACCTCGTTGCCGAAGGCGATTCGCTGAAAGAAAGCGGCAAACGCCTCGAAAAAATCACGGACTACGCCGAGAAAAAACAGGCTGAATCGGGCGTGCAATTGCTCTGGGGCACGGCCAACCTTTTCAGCCACCCGCGCTACATGAACGGAGCTGCCACGAACCCCGATTTCGAAGTAGTGGCCTACGCCGGGGCGCAGGTGAAAAATGCTTTGGACGCTACCATCAAGCTGGGCGGCGCTGGTTATGTGTTCTGGGGCGGCCGGGAAGGCTACATGAGCCTACTGAACACGGATATGAAGCGGGAACTCGACCACCTCGCCCGTTTCCTGCACATGGCCAAGGACTATGGCCGCAAGAACGGTTTCAAGGGCACCTTTTTCATCGAGCCAAAGCCGATGGAGCCGAGCAAGCACCAGTACGATTTCGACGCGGCGACCTGCCTGGGCTTCCTGCGTGAATACGGCCTGATGGAGGATTTCAAGCTGAACATCGAGGTGAACCACGCCACGCTGGCGCTGCACACGTTCCAGCACGAGCTGCAAGTGTCCGCCAACGCCGGGGCACTCGGCAGCATGGACGCCAACCGCGGCGACTACCAGAACGGCTGGGACACCGACCAGTTCCCGAACAATGTGATGGAGCTGACCGAGGCCATGCTCGTGCTGCTGCAATCGGGCGGCTTGCAGGGCGGTGGCATCAATTTCGACGCAAAGACCCGCCGCAACTCGACCGACTTGGCTGACATCTTCTTTGCCCATATCGGTGGCATGGACACCTTCGCCAAGGCACTGCTGGCTGCCGATGCGGTGCTGCAAAAATCTGATTATCAGAAACTTAGGACGGAGCGCTATGCTTCTTTTGACAAGGGCAAGGGTAAGGATTTTGAAGCTGGCAAGCTGAGTTTGAAGGATTTGGCGAAAATTGCCGACGAGGTCGGCGAGCCGAAGCAGCGGAGCGGCAAACAAGAGTTGTTTGAGAATATCATCTGCCGTTTTGCTTAAATAAATCGTTGAATAAAAAGCAAGCCCGACTGAGCAATCAACCGCATTGTCCAGTCGGGCAATTTTCATTAAAGCATTCAAAATGAAGCAATTAAAACTCATGGTTGGGCTGTTTTTAAGCCTTGTGTTTTTCACCAATTGTCAAGAAAAAACAGGCGGGCCGACCGCTGCTGGGTCGGCTACCAATGCCGATTTGGTAGGCTACTGGGTCAATGTGCCTTGGTGGGAGGAGTTGAAAGCCACCAAATCGCCAAGGCAAGCTTTTACCAAATTGCAGGAAATCTCAGGTGCCATCATATATGAAGACAAGGGTAAAATTGTGGCCAACCTCGCTTACAACTGGCATGAAGGGGGCCTCCCATACGGTGTTCGGACAAGAGAAGGCAAACAGGAACTGTACGACCCTACTAATGCCGCCACCCCTTCAATTCCGCTTGTTTTCAAAGAAAAAGACCAAATATTGCTGGGCAATTCAAACTTGTTGCGGCTTGGGGCACCCGTTGAGGGTACAAAGGCCGTGGGCCATGTAGTCTTGGGCGGCGAATATGATTTGAATGGAAAAAAGGTGGTCTTTAACCCGAATGGTACCATCGTAGGGCTAGAAGGGTTTCAATACTATGAATTGCAGATTGATTATGTGATTGATGAGTCGGGCACCGACGAGGTTTCCCTGTCGAACGATGGCAGCAACCCCAAGTTTTTCGCATTTAAAATAGAGGGCGACCACCTAATCATTTCGGAGCTTGTGGACAATAAGGCACCTGACGCCAAAACCATGTACACTCCTGGCCAAGTGAAATTCGACTTGGTGAAGAAGTGAACGAGTAAAAACTGACACATGGAAGCTGATGCAGCATTTGCTTTAAATATGCTCCGCACCCATTTTGAGTCAAAAATAGGGCAGCCCCTGTCGGAGACCGAGTTTGAGTACATCAGCAGTTTGGTGCGCGTCAAATCGGTTGCGCCAAAGGAAGTGCTCATCCATGCGGGCGACCGATGCAGCAAGCTGTATTTCGTGGTGAAGGGGGCGCTCCACTCCTTCCTCACCGACGATGCGGGCAATGCCCACGTGGTGCAACTGGCCTTCGAGGGGCATTGGATTTCGGACATGTACAGCTTCCACATGGATAAGCCCGCCCTTTTCACCATTGAGACCTTGGAGCATTGCGAGCTGCTTGTCTTTGAAAAAACCGCCATCGCAGAAGCCTGCGACAAGCTGCAAAAAGTCGAGCGCTTCTTCCGC
>JADLHE010000053.1 GCA_020848965.1 Saprospiraceae bacterium | reverse complement strand
TGCTTTAATGGTATATTGTCCGGGAGTGAAGTTCCAAACTGGATTTATTTGTTGCGAAGGAATATTCAAAGTCCAAATTGGCACACCTGCGCTGTTCAAAATTTGCCAAGTTGCCGCCACTAATCCATTGCTATTCAGTGCCTTATGCCTAAAATTCGGGTTTCCTCCCCAGCATATTTCTATGGGCCCATCAATAATGGAAGGCTGCCTCAACTGCACTTGTTTTTGGCCGCTGCCGCCACAGCCCAGAAAGCAATTATTGTATTCAACCGAAACCAAGCCAATATTATCCCCCCATTGCACGGTGATTTTGTTGGTTCCTTGCCCATCGGCGATGATATTGCCATTGCCAGTCACCTGCCAAACGATGTCTGAGCCTTGAAAATCTGGAATCTCGTACACGGCTGAAGTGTTCCGGCAGACCACATCGGGGCCATCAATCACAACCGGACCGCCGAGTATGCTCACCACTTCCCGCACGGGTTTCGGACAAACAAAGCCCGTACAAGCATCGGCTTGCAATTCTACCGTGCCAACATTGCCGCTGTTCCAACGCACGGTCAGGTAATCATCCGATGGACTGCCTCCGGCCAAAATGCTGCCGTTCGGGCTGGTGCTCCATTGGTAATTGGTACAAACCACATTCGTGCGGTAAGTAGCTGAATCGCCCACACAGATTGGGCCAATACATTGAATTTCAGGGATTTCCGCATTGCTTACCACCACGGTCAGACTTGTGGTATCCGCACAGGCACAACCATTGCGGGCCACGAGTTTCACCTCATAGGTGCCGGGCGAGGAAAAAGTGTGAATCGGTTCGTCCAAAGCGGAGGTAGTGGCATCGCCAAAATCCCATTCCACTTGCGGCGCATCGTTGCTGGTGTTCGTGAACTGGACCGTCTCGTTTTTGCACAGTTCGAGCACCCCGTTTACGGGAGCGGGGTTGGTGGTGAAATGAGCAACGGGGCGGGGGAGGATGGAGACACAGAGGGAGCCGGATTTGGGGCAGTCTTCGATACAGGGAACATTTACATACTGAACTAGCGTATCGCCTGTAGATTGAAGAATAGTGTACATTACATTCTCACCAGGCTCAACTCCAATAATTGGGAAAAAAGCAAATGGACCTTGTAGGTTCAAACTTCCACTAGTATATACAGAAACACCAGTTCCTAGGTTTTTAACTACAATACTTGCCTGATTGTTGATATTTGCTGATATGGGAACATGGCCATTTATGTATAAAAGCCCCGATGCACTATTGCAGTAAGGAATATTAATATGTGTAATCCAGGAATTGGCAACGTCACTGGTTGTAATTTCGACTTCGCATGATTTTACTTGACCAGTTCCATCACGAACAAAATAAACTTTTTCTCCAAGAGGCAATCCATCAATATATACATACTGCCCGCCATTTGGGAAAGGTTGCCATGTACTACCTCCATCAGCGGAGTATTCAGTTGAAGTAATTGAATAGCCAGTTAAGTAAGCAGTCCCCTGTCCTGTACCAATATAATCCGGCAAAGCTTGACCACATTTAACGTTTAAATGGTCACCAGGCGTCAAAAGTTCAACTGAAACACTTCCGTTATCCCCAGCCCCCCAATTAACCGTAACTTGATTTCCTTCTATATCATAACTCTCCGCACCAGAAACTTTCCAAGCTACCGACTTGTCATCTGGGTTCTCCACCGAGTATAACACTGTGCTATGCTCGCAAACCTCCTCGCAAGCACCTTCTTTGGGGGCGCAGGGGGCAGTGGATTGGATGGAGAGGATATGGTCAGTTGGGTCACAGTCGTCTGCATCATATTCATCGGGGCAGCCATCGTCATCATCATCAGGGTCAATATCATTAGGGAAACTATCTAAATCGCAACCACAGATTGAAGGGGTTGAGATTGGAATACATTGATTGTTATCGTCTGGGTCGAATAGAGGGTTATTTTCATCTATAAAAGAATAATACCCATCGTTGTCTAAATCAATACAGTTGCCGTAAAAATTCACGTACAAGACATCACTATAAAAATAGCAATCCGCAGAGAATATCTTTATCCTAATATGAGTAGCTGGAAGGCAACAATATAGGATGGTAAGTTTATCAATGCTGGACGAGAAAAAATTACCCATTGGAGTAGCTTTATTCCAATCAATTCCTCCGTTATAGGAAATTTGCCATTCATAATCCATTTCATTTGATGGAATTGTAGTTGTATAACTACAAGAAATTGAAAATGCAGACCCACTACAAGAATTCTGAGTCAAATTTGCATAGTTTGCTAAAGCGTCACAGGGTTGACCCATAGTATTTCTAGAACACACTAAAAAACTTACCAACAGAAAGCAAACCCTAATATTCATACCTATACAATTTAAACGGTTAGACCCCGCCGAGTGGCGGTCATGAAAGGGCAAGCGTTAATCCAAAAAGTCTTTGTCGGAGAAGGGAACTACGGATGGGAAAGGCAAGAAAAACAAGGCAAAAACCAAGCCAGTAAGGCCGTTACAATTTACGAATTTTTCGATTTACGATTTACGATTGAGCCTCCCTCAATCGTAAATCGAAAATCGAAAAATTCGTAAATCAACCTCATCGCAGCAGCGTCACATGCCCCTTGTGTTCCTTTTCCATATCTTCCACGGGCAGGGCACAGCCCACTTTCATCACAAAAATATAAACATCGCTCTGGGCGGGCTTGCCGTTTTGCATTCCATCCCAAGGGTCTGGGCCGTCGTGTACGGTTTGGCCCCATCGGTTCCAGACGGTCAGGTGGAGCATCACCTCCGAGCCGGGGCTTACCGCCCCGAAGGTGTCGTTCAATTGGTCATGGTTCGGGGAGAAGGCGTTCGGGATGCCCACTTTCTCCGGGTCGCAGCCCGGTATCACGGTGACGGCCAAGCTGTCCGTGCCGGGGCAATTTGCATCGGCCCCCGTCAACTGCACGGTATATACCACCAAGCTGTCGGTGGGGAAAGCCTCGCAACTGAGCTGACCAGAACAATCGGCCAGCAGGGAGTCGTTGGCGAACCAGAGAATCGTATTGAAAGTACCGCCGGGGTCGAGTTCCAGCAGCAGGGTATCGCCAGCGCTCACGGTGTCCAAGCCTGTGATTTCGATGATGGGCAAGGGGTTCACGCTCAGGTTCAGGCAGCGGGTGCTGTCGCAACCCTCCGGCGTGGCATAGGTGACGCAATACTCGCCGGGGTCGGTATAAACCTGCCCCTCGAACAGCACCGAATCGCCCACACAAATGGCCGAATCCACCGTGATTTTGATACCGAGGTCGTCCACTTGCAGCACCAGGCAGCGCACACTGTCGCAGCCGTTCTGGCCGGGCAGCGTGACGCAGTATTCGCCTTCATCGGTATAGGTTTGCCCTTCGAAAACGACGCTGGCCCCTAGGCAAATCGCCGTGTCAATCGTCATGGTATCAATGCCGGGCCGCACCAGCACCTCCACGCAATAGACGCTGTCGCAGCCGCCCGCCACGTCAATGGTATCGCAATAAATGCCCGGCTCTGTAATGGTCTCTCCGTTGATGACCAGCGTTTCGCCTTCGCAAATTTCGATGAGTGGCCCATTGGTCACAATCAGGTCGTTGGTGACCGTCACTTTTACGTTGCCGATGGCAGCACAACCGTCTGCGCTCTGGGCCGTGGCGGTATAAGTCGTTGTCGTTAAGGGAGTTACAAGCCAATTGGAACAACTTGGCGGATTCACGCAAGTGCCGCTCGGCGACCAAGTAAAGGTGGCTGGCAAGTTGGTCGTAGCCGTCAAAGTAGCGCTGCTGCCGAGGCAAATCGTCAGGTCGGCGGGCATGGTCAATACCAACGAATCGGCAAAACTGATGGTCACGGCATCCGTTGCGGAGCAACCGTTTTCATCCAAAACACTGACCGTGAAGGTGGTGGTCTGCCCTGTGGTCACGAGCGGATTGTGTATCGTCGACCCGCTCAAAGCCGGGAAGCCCCCGACGAACTGCGGCGACCATAGGTAGTCCCAATCGGGGTCGAAGGTGGCGTTCAGTTGCGGCGACTCTCCGGGGCAGAAGGCTTGGTCGGCGCCCGCATTCACCACGGGTTGCGGAGCAACGGTGACGGTGGCCGTCTCCGTGCCGGAGCAGCCGAAGGCATCCAACACGGTTACGCTGTATTGGCTGGTGACGGTGGGCGTCACCGTGATGATTTGCTGGTTTTGCTGCGCAACACCGGGGCCTTGCCAAGTGAAGCTCACGCCTTCCGTGGCGGCGATATTGGCGCTCTCGCCGGGGCAGATGGGCGAGTCGGCGTAGGCAATGCCGGGCACGGGCTGCACGGTCACTTCCAGCAGGTTGGCCGTTTCGCAGACGCCGTTCGTGGAGGTGATGGTGAACTGCGTTGTTTCGGGAGCGAAGCCGTCGTTTACGCAGTTGAAGTTCGTCGTAGCGGCGGTCAGGCTGCCGAGGCAATCGCTGTCCGGCGACCACTGGTAATCGAAACCGGGCATGGCAGCTATGCCCACGACTTGGTCCGTGCCGGAACAGACCGTCCAAGCCAAGCCTGTATTGAAGGTAATCGGCATCGTCACGGTCTCCACATCGCCGGAGCAGGCGCACTGTTGCGAAGCATCCACCACGGCTAATAATTGGCAAAGGTTCATTGCCGCAGGCACGGTGAAATTGGCCCCTACCGTTACAGTTTGCCCTCCCAAAATCGGGAAGCCATAATTCTGTGTACCCAGCAATACATCGCCAGTGCCATCGCCGTTGGTGTCGGCATAAAACTGCACGATGGTGGGCGGCTGGCTGGCAGCGCCATTGTTCGTGAGTTTCACGTTCGCCACCACCTGCGTATTAGCGCCCGCCGCCGTGGCGGTGATGGTGAACTCGCTCAGGTCATAAGCGGGCCGCTGTGGGTCGAAAGGCAAAATGAGCGACCCCGTACTCACTTTCGTGCTGCACGAATCGCCCGTGAGGGCGCATAGCGCCTGTGTTTCGGCGGCGGAGCGGAACAGTATCACGCCGTTCTCGCAGCCTAGTCCCGACCAGCCCTGTGTGTTGAAACTAAAGCAAACTAATTGGCCGACCAGGGTGCCTTGCGGCAATTGCCAAGTAATTTGACTGCCGTCAATGGTGGGGTTGCAATTGAGGTTGGGCACGCACATGTTTAGGCAACTGCCCGGCACGTAGGTGATGCCCGGCGGCAGCGTGGCGATGAGGCAGGCCCCTTGCGGCAGCACCGCCGACGAAGTCAACGACACTTCAAATTTTGTGACGTCATTGCAGGCAAAACCGGGCGAGGGCGTCACGTTGATATTGGTGGCGTAAGGCCCCGTCACGCCATCAATGCAGATGGCATCGGCGGGCTTCGCAATGCTGTTGCTGGGTATGCCGCAGTTTTGTTCCGCTGCCGCAATGAAGAGGGTATAGGCATTGGCCACAAAATCGCAAGTGGACTCGCCCAAGAATTTGAGTGTCAGCGAATTATAAGGCGCAGCACCCACACCAGGCAGGCCCGTGGCTATGCTGTCGAACAGCATGGAGAGGTTCCATTCCAGCACGCCCGTGCTCACCACCGTTGGGTCGCCGATGGGGTAAAGGCTGCCACTGCCCGTCGGGTATTCGACCACCGTGGAACCAGAAATCGCACTAAAACCGGGCGGCACGAGCGCCTTCAAGCGCAGGTTGTAAACGCTGCCGAACTGTGCGTTGAACACTTCAATGGTGTGGTACGGGATGGTGTCGCAGAGTTGGCTGCAGCCGCTGGGGCTGTTCACTATCATGTCTATTTCGCCGGGCGGCGATTCGATGTAAAGGGGTAAAACCTGCTCATAGCAAGGTATCTGCACGGGGTTCAGCAGCGGGTCGCAGTTCCAGCCGTAATGGATGAAAAGCCGTTCCCGTTCGCAGGAATTGTTGGTGGCCACCAGCCGATAGGGGAAGCCAGTGGTGTTGATGGGCAGGTCGCCCAATTGGAAAAGTCCGTTGACAAAAGGCACGGGCTGCCCGGTTGTTTGGTCTATGAGTTGAAAATCGGTGACGAGGCCCGTGGGCGAGGTCACGTAAAGCCAGGTATTTGGTGCGGCCCCGCTGCTCTGATTGCCGACAATGGTGGGCGTGTTTTTGAACAAAAAGTCGAAATCCATCCGGTTGGTATTGCTCACGAGGTCGTACAACGGCGCTTGTATGCTCAGGTTGGCAATGAGTGGGCGCAACAAATTATTGGTGATGGAGGTATCGGGCGGCGAGTGGTTGGGCGGCAGGCCCGATGCCCAATCCAAATGCGTGGCAAAGGTCATGGGCATGGAGAAACGGTTATTGCAAACGTCTTTGAAAATAAATTCGAAAGTACCCGCAAAGCCCTCATCAACGGGCGGCAATTGGAACTGCTTGAGGTCGAGCACATATTCGCCGTTCACGATGGGGGGTGCTCCTTGATAAAAATTGGAAACAAAAGAGTTGCCATTCTGCCATCGCAGGCTCACGACCCGGGTGGAGCAGATTTGAATATTGGGCGGCACCGTCATTCTTATGTCTTCCATCACCAACAAATTGCGGTACTCAAAAGGGAAGAAATTGCCTTTGAAAATATCCAGTTTTAGGTTGAAAGGCGTTCCATATTGCGAAGCCTCGCAAGGCGGAACACCGAAGGCATTGGCAACCATGGAGTATTCATAGTAGCTCAACTCCATCAACTGTGTTTGGCAATTGCAATTAACCTTCGTGTATTTTTCATACAAGCTATCGTAAATGGCTAGCTCCGGGATGACCATGAAATCGCCTTTCATTGGGTCTGGTTCGCCCAGCAGCACCTCCCGACTGGGGTTGTAGCCAATGCGGTAATTGCCCACAAAATCCAAGGAATCGCCTTCGTCAAAAGCGAAATCGGCGGGCAAGCAGATGCCTTTGAGTGCCTCAAAATCGTATTCATAGGTGATTTTGGCGGAGGTCGAAAAAGGCGGGTCGGTGCATTGGTACCAAGTGTTGGCGCTCTTGTCGAAGACCCGCAGCTTCACGCCAGCCTGCGAAAGCCTAGTAGGCGTCATGAGCGCTTCTTGGGTTGCCAATGCCAAATTGGCCATTCGGACAAAATGGATTTTCAGTTCGCCCAAGGGCAAGGTGGTGCCCGGCTTGTCAATATGCACTTCGCCTTTAACGGTCGTTTGGATAGTGTCACCGGGCAATAGCCGATATTTCGACACAAGGTTCATATCAGGTAGGCCAGTGGGGGCATCCGGCAAGCGGTCATTGTTGCTGTCGGGCAGGCCGTAGTTCTTGCGTTGCGCCTTAAAATCATAGCGCAGGTAGCCGGGAGGGGCATCCACGCAGATGGAGTCATAGTCGCAATCGTAGGGAAAGGCCAATTCGTTGCAGGACTGGACATTGCAAACCGCCGGGTAGCCGTCGCACTCCAGCAGCGTCGTCGTGAAAAACGCAGTGAAAGTTGGCGGCACGGGGGAGTAGCAGCTTTGGCCACAAGTGGTGATGAACTGGTATTCGCAAGGCAATGCACCTTCGCAAACTTCGTCGCAATGGAAAATAAAATCGAACTCGATGCGACCAGTGTCCACGGCCATTGGTAATTGGTAATTTGCGGTCACGAAGGTCGCAGAATCGCCCGCCACCACGTTCACGTTGAGCGGGGCTTGGCCGTTCAGCAGCAACGGATTGCTGGGCACCCACTCCATGCCGCAGGGCAGCTCCATGTCCACGGAAAGCACATCGGCGCTAGAAGTTAATTCAGTATAATCCACCACAAAAACCCCTGTCTGCAATTCGCCATCGTGAACTATGCCTTGCGTTTTCAAATCAATCCTGGTGGCCATAAAATCATTGGATTTCTTGACCGTCGTGAAAGTGGTATTTTCAACTAAAATATTGGGGGGGCATTCTTTAAGATAACTGTATTTGTAGAGCCAAGTGGTTGTTGGTTGGGAACACCCATTGCTGCAGTAGTACATATTCCAATAAACCGTCACGGTTTCCCCCGCAGGTATTTCCAAAATGGTCACGTCCATATATTCGGAGAGGGGGTTGGGTGCATCGCATTGAAACTGAAAAGCGACATTATCCCCCATATTGTACACAAAGGGCAATGGGCCGCCACTGCCAACGACTTGCACCGATAGGGAGTCTATTGCCTCCCTTGGGCTTTGGAGTGGAATCTGTACAATAAAATGGACGTCGTGCGCCCTTCCGTCCCCGGCGTTCGTTATTTTCATGCCCTGCAAGATGCCGTCCGGCCCGCAAAAGCACTCCGGCACATTGACGATTGGCTCAAAGGCCAAGGACGGTACTTTGTCGTATTGCTCAAAAATCACGACGGCGGTCACGTTCTCTTGCTGGCAGGTATCGCCAGCGCAACCCCACGAGGCAGTGATATTGGAGACGGAACTGGCTTGGTCAACGCCGCAGGTCCATATTTGGATGTCCTCCGTGACGACGATGCTTTCGTTGAACTCGAAAAGCCCGTCGCCATCGCCGATGCTGGCGAAGTCGTTGGGGCCGAGTTGCAGCGCAAAATCGCCCTGCGAGGAGGAAAGTACGGTACCCTGCGCACTGCTGATGTTGATGCCCGATTGGTAAATATCACGCAGGATGAAACTGGAAATAGCGCCCGGCCTCGTGTTTCGGATAGTCAGATTGCGCTGCAAAATATCATCCCGGCTGCCCGACATGACGGTGCTGCTCACGTTCGTGAACAGCAGCAGCGCCCGGTCAATAACATAGGGCGAAGTCGTGACGCTGGCATTGCCACCGCTCCAGTTCACCGAAATCTGGTTGACGAAAACCTCCGCATTGTCAATACAGGCGGCGGTTTGGCAATTGGTTTGGACTTGCAGGCTAAAGGTTTGCGAAGCGCCCGCCGCCAAGCTGGGCAGCGAGAATTTAGGGGCACTCAGGTTGCTGATATTGCTCTGCCCCACGGGTGCCGAAACCGACCCCGGCACGTACTCGATGCCGCAAGCAGCGCCAGTTGTGGTGGTGAAATTGACGGTGACGGTCGCCCCGTTCATGGCCGTGCTGGCTATGTTCTGCACGGTAACGCTAAAGGTGGCTTCGCCGCAAGCGGAGAAATCGGAAGGGTTCTGGTAAGTGATGCTTTGCGAAAAGATTGCTACGGGCAAAAGTAGCAGCAGGATAGACGAAATGCCAAGGGAGAATCGGTTGGAGCGTCTCATGGAAAAGCGGTGTGTTTAGGTGAAAATTTTGGGGCAAGGTAGCGAAAAAATGGAGTATTGGTAGCCCCAGCTGCGTGATTTTAATGATTCTTTCTTGCTATTTTCATGGTGAAACATTGCTCAAATTGAAGCTGATGCAATTTCAATTCTAATCCAGACTTTTGCTCCGCAATAAAAAAGCCAATGACCACCACCAACCTTCGATACTTCCTCGACGACTGCGTCGAGCGCTTCAATCAACCCAGTTTCATCGAAAACGACCCCATCGGCGTGCCCCGGCGGTTCAGCAAATTGCAGGACATCGAAATCACTGCCTTCTGGACGGCGATGCTGGCCTGGGGCCAACGAAAGACCATCATCAACAAGGCCAATGAGCTTTTCGGCCTGATGGACAACGCCCCGCACGATTTCATGCTGAACCACCTTGAAACCGACCGGAAGCCGTTCCTGAACTTCGTCCACCGTACCTTCCAAGCGACGGACACGCTTTATTTTCTTGAATTTTTCCAATGGTTTTACCAAAACAATGACTCATTGGAAACCGCTTTTCTGATGAACATGCAGCCCAGCGATGCCCATGTGGAGGCTGGCTTGATTGGCTTCCGAAACTTGTTTTTCTCCTTGCCCGATGCACCGCAACGAACGCAAAAACACATCCCCTCCCCCATGACCAAAAGCACCTGCAAGCGCCTGAACATGTTCCTGCGCTGGATGGTGCGCACCGACGACCGGGGCGTGGACTTTGGCCTTTGGAAGCGCATTCAGCCCGCCCAGTTGTTGATTCCGTTGGATGTGCACGTGGAGCGGCATGCCCGTAAGTTCGGCCTGCTCACTCGCCCGCAAACCGATTGGCTGGCCGTGCTGGAACTGACCGAGCAGCTCCGCCAATTCGACCCCAACGACCCCGTGAAATATGATTTTGCGCTGTTTGGGCTGGGAGCCATTTCAGGGATGAGGGAACAGGGATGAGGGAACAGGGATGAGGGATGAGGAGATAGGGATGAGGGATGAGGGGATAGGGATGAGGGATGAATTGGTGCCTGCTCATCCCTCATCCCTCCTCCCTAATTCAGTGGCTTGAGCACAAAGCGTTCGTAGTTGCTGCCTTGCTGGCGGGCTTTGCAGTTGTCGTCGGCGAAATCTGGCAAAAGTTGCTCACGTCCATCGTAGGAGGGCCGGGTTTGCAGCCATTTCGAACTGCTGAATTCGGCGTTTTCGATGAAGGGCATTAGTCCGAGTGGACTGAGAATGGAGGTATTGCAGGTATTGTCAATGGACGATTTGTCCACAGTTTCCACCACGGTTGGGGCGAATGTAATATCGAGCATTTCTGTTGCCAATGCCTCGGCAGTGAGCGGATTGGGCTGGTCTTTTCCCTCTATTAAATTATTGATAGTCAGCGAATTGTACGATTTCAGCCATTGCGAAAGCAAATGGCCATCGTTCATCAATTTGGCCTCGAAGGACATCAGGGCGTAAAGTTCGTAGTCCTTTTCGAAGCTCTTCAGCATGGCCGTAGAAATGAAAAAATCGCCACCGGGCAGGGTGAAAGCCAAACGCTCCTCGCTTTTGATGACATACACCTTCCAGAGGCGCTCTTGGTCCCATTTATTGAAAACGGGCGACTGCTTGTCCAAATGCATCACGTTCGTGACCTGGTTGTAGAGCGTCTGGACGTACCAATAAACAGAAGTGTCATACGGGGATTGCTCCGCTAAAAACTCATGTTGAATCAATAGTTCATTGCGAAGCATGGAGCCAAGCGTTTCCAGTTTTTCCTTGGGAAAGGACTGCTCGTCGGAAATGTCGGGCAGGTCGCCTTGGCAAGCGAAGAATAGAATAGGGCCAAAAACCAGCAATGCGCTAAGTCTTAAAAATGGCTTGAAGCAGTGTTTGTCATAGTTCATAGTTTGTTCTTGATTGCTTTTGAGTAAAAAAAGCCTGTAAAACTGGCTTGTAAGCAGCAAAAATCAAGCCGCTCTTTACTTCAAGAGCCGCAGCAAATACTCTCCGTAGCCGCTTTTGATGAATTTGTGCCCGAGTTTTTCGAGCTGGGCATCGTCAATAAAGCCCATTTCCCAAGCCACTTCTTCAATGCAACCAATCTTCAAACCCTGCCGCTCTTCGATGACTTGGATGAACTGGCCAGCTTGCAGCAAGGAGGCGTGGGTTCCCGTATCCAACCAAGCCACGCCACGGCCCAAAACGCCCACGCTGAGCTTGCCCATTTCGAGGTAGATACGGTTCACGTCCGTGATTTCGTACTCGCCCCGTGGGCTTGGCTTTAGGTTCTTGCAGATGTCAACTATCTGATTATCATAGAAATACAGACCCGGCACGGCATAATTTGACTTGGGCTTCGCTGGTTTTTCTTCGATGGATATGGCCTTGAAATTATCGTCGAACTCCACCACGCCGTAGCGCTCCGGGTCGGCCACTTGGTAGGCGAAGATGACCCCGCCGTCTGGGTTGGCACTGGCCTGCATCAACTCGGCCATGCCCGCACCGTAGAAGATATTATCGCCCAAAATCAGGGCTGCAGGCTCGCCGTTGATGAATTTTTCGCCCAAAACAAAGGCTTGTGCAAGGCCGTTCGGCTCATATTGCGGCACGTACTCAAAATTGCAGCCGATGTCGTGGCCATTGCCCAGCAATTTTTCAAAATTGGGCAGGTCATAAGGCGTGGAAATGATGAGGATGTCCTTGATGCCCGCCTGCATGAGCGTGCTCAAAGGGTAATAAATCATCGGCTTGTCGTAAACGGGCATCATCTGCTTGCTCACGACGAGTGTCAGTGGGTATAGTCTTGTGCCGAGACCTCCGGCGAGTATGATTCCTTTCATGCTTTGAACGGTGGACGGCTAACGGTGGACGGTGGACGGGTTTTTGGCAGCAGTCAAAAATCAACCGACGTCCTACGTTAGTTTTATTTGTTTTGTAAGCACATTCAAAAACAGTTCCTTATTTCCAACCATGCAGAAAAATCAGGCTTCGCCGCCTTCCGCAATGGGCATTGAAGCAGTTTTTTTCTTCATAGCCTGCCGCTTGATTCTTATGGTCAGTTCATCCGGTTTAATGGGCGCAATCACGAAATCATTGGCCCCCAAGCGCTGGGATTCCAAAATAAGCTGTTCGTTCTCAACGGTTCCATAGGTCATGATGGGTAGTTCGGCGTTGGATTTCCGCAGGAATTGCACCACGTCCAAGCCCTCGAAATTGGGGAGGTCTAGGTCAACGATGACAAGGTCCGGCGAGAATTTTTGTGTTTTTTCAATGGCCAATTTGGCGCTTTCTGCCACCATCATTTTCCAGCCGTTCTTGCGAAAACGGAATTCAAGGGTGGTCAGCATCAGTTCTTCAGTGGTGCAAAGGAGGATGTTCATTTTAAAGTTGGCAGTCAGTAGTCGGCAGTCGGCAGTCGGGGTATAGCATTGAAAATCAAATTTGCTAATTTTCCAGACTAACTTACCACCTTCAACTAACCTTTAGTTGGTGTTTGATTCGTGATTGTTTTTTTGAATAACTAATAGCTGGCAAGTTTACGCAATTGTTGCCTAAACCGCTCCACCGGCATATAGTTCTGCTCCAATGGAATGGCGAACGGCACAGGCGTGTCCAAGCCCGCAGCCCGCAGCACGGGGCCGTCGAGGTGCTCGAAAAGGTGCTCCGAAATCCAGGCTGACAGCTCGCTGCCAACACCGCCCGTGAGCGTGTCTTCGTGGAGGATGACGACCCGGTTGGTCTTTTTCACCGAAGTCGTAATTGCCTCATAATCAAGCGGTAAGAGCGTCCGAAGGTCTATGATGTCGGCGTCAATGCCTTCCTCTTCGCAGACCTTCAGCGCCCAATGAACGCCCATTCCGTAGGTGATGACGCTCACTGCCGAGCCTTCCCGTGCCACCCTCGCCTTACCGATTTCGACGGTGTAGTAGCCGTCTGGTATTTCTTCGGAAATGGCCCGGTACAGCGCCTTGTGCTCAAAGAACATCACGGGGTTCGGGTCTTCAAAAGCAGCCAACAACAAGCCCTTGGCATCGTAAGGCGTGCTCGGTATCACCACTTTCAGGCCGGGCGTATGCACGAACCACGCCTCGTTGGTCTGTGAGTGGAAAGGCCCCGCCCCTACCCCGCCGCCGCTTGGCATCCGCACCACCACATCGGCAGGCACGCCCCAGCGGTAGTGAATTTTGGCGAGGTTGTTCACGATTTGGTTGAAAGCACAAGTCACGAAATCTGCGAACTGCATCTCCACCATTGACTTAAAACCTTTCAAACTCAGCCCCAAAGCCGCACCGATGATGGCGCTCTCGCAAATGGGCGTATTGCGCACCCGCTCCTTGCCGAACTCCTCCATGAAACCCTGTGTGATTTTGAAAACGCCGCCGTAATCGGCGATGTCCTGTCCCATCAGCACGAGGTTCGAGTGGCGTTGCATCGCAATGCGCAAGCCATCCGATATTGCGTCAATATAACGGCGTTCCGATTTCGGATTTGCGATTGCGGATTGCGGATTGGGGACACTACTAACTGGCACGGGGGCGTAAATATCCCCGAGTTCTTCCTCTGTATTTGCCTCGATTTCGGGTTCTGAAGCCGTTATTTTCCAAGCTGCATCAATCTCATCCTTTATTTCCTTGCGGAATTTCTTCACGGTTTCATGGTCCAAAACGCCTTCTTCCAGCAAAAAGCGCTCGTAATTGTCGAGGGGGTCTTTCAGCGCCCAGGTTTCGAGGAGTTCCTTAGGCACGTATTTCACGCCGCTGGCTTCTTCATGGCCCCGCATCCTGAACGTTTTACACTCCACCAGCACGGGGTGTGGGTTCTTGCGCATTTCCACGGCCAGCTTGTCAATTGTGTTGTAAACTTCGAGGATATTGTTGCCATCCAAGATGATGGACTTCATGCCGTAACCCACGCCCTTGTCGGCAATGTTTTCGCAGCGAAACTGCTCTTTCGTGGTCGTGCTGAGGCCGTAGCCATTGTTTTCAACGATGAAAATAACGGGCAAATCCCAGACGGCGGCCACGTTCAGCGCCTCGTGGAAATCGCCCTCGCTGGTGCCGCCTTCACCACTGAAAGCAAGAGCGACCTTTCCTTCACCCTTGAGCTTGTGCGCTAATGCAGCGCCATCTGCCAAGGCCAATTGCGGGCCAAGGTGGCTAATCATGCCCACAATGCCGTAGTCCAAAGTGCCAAAGTGGAAGCTGCGCTCCCGGCCTTTCGAGAAACCGCTTTTCTTGCCCTGCCATTGTGAAAAAAGGGTGGCCAAAGGCACGTCCCGCACTGTAAAGACGCCGAGGTTGCGGTGCAGGGTGAACACCAATTCGTCGGGCAGCAGGGCGCTTGTGACGCCCACGGCGATGGCCTCCTGCCCGATGCCGCTGAACCATTTGGAGACCTGTCCCTGCCGCAGCAGGATGAGCATTTTCTCTTCTATCAGGCGGGGTTTCAGCAGATTGCGGTAGAGTTTGAGCAGGGTTTCGTTGCTCAGTTTGCCTCGTTTGAATTTGATTGGGCTGGCGGTTGCGGTCGGCATAATTTGGATATATTTGAAAAAAATTGGGCGCAAAGATAGGTTTAGATTGCATTGCACTTAGGAAAGAATCACCAAATCAATATCCGATTCCGACAATTTTTTCAACAGCTGGCTGAACAGGTTGGTAGCCAAAATCACTTGGAAGAGGGTGATATGCGGCTTTCCGATGCAAATGGTCGTGATGTCCCGTTTTTCCGCCTCCTCGATGATGGTTTGGGCGACGTTCGTACTGCTCACCTGCACCACCTCGGCACCCATTTCAGTGGCCAATTTGAAATTGTTGATGAGGTGCCGCTGGCGGTCGAGCGGGATTTTGTCGGGGTTTTCACGGGGTGCCTGCACGTAGAGCACCCACCATTTCGAGTTGTAGTACTTGGCGAGCCGGGCGGTCTTTCGGATGATGTTCTTGGTCGTTTTTTCGTTGGTGCTGATGCAGGCCATGAACCGCTCGATGCGCATCCCCGAATTCCGTGGGATTTCGGCCTCCACCTTGCGCACCACCTGCGAAGCGACTTCCTTCAGCGCCAGTTCCCGCAGTTGGAGAATGTGTTCGGCCTTGAAAAAATTGCGGAGCGCCGTCTCCACTTTTTCGGGCGCATAGACCTTGCCCTCCCGCAGCCGGGCAATGAGTTCGTCGGCGGTCAGGTCAATGTTCACCACCTCATCGGCCATCCGCAGCACCGAGTCCGGCACCCGCTCCCGCACCTCCACGCCCGTGATTTCGTGCACGTCCCGGTTCAGGCTCTCGATGTGCTGGATGTTCACGGCGCTGATGACGCTGATGCCCGCATCGAGGATGTCCAGCACGTCCTGCCAGCGCTTGGCGTTCTTGCTGCCTTCGATATTGGTGTGTGCCAATTCATCCACCACCACGATTTCCGGATGAAGGTTAAGGATGGCCTCCAAGTCCATTTCCTCCAGTTCTTTCTCCTTGTAAATCAGGCGTTTACGGGGGATTATCGGCAAACCCTCCACCAATTCTTGCGTTTCCTTTCTGCCATGCGTTTCCACATAGCCGATTTTCACGTCCACCCCATTGCGCAGCAGCGAATGTGCCTCTTGGAGCATACGATAGGTCTTGCCCACCCCGGCGCTCATGCCGATATAGACCTTGAATTTCCCCCGTTTTGATTGCTTGATTAAATCGAGGAGATACTGTGCATTATGGGCTTGTTCAGGCACCTTGTTTAGTTATGAGTTAGGAGTTAGGAGTTATGAGTGGCCGTAATCATAACTTATCACTCATAACTATTAAAAACTAACCGCCAGCGCCGTCGCCAGCATGAAATTACCGTTTGTGGCAGCACCATTATTATCCGTAAAAATATCATCCTCGCTGCTGAACCCACGGCCTTCGATGCGCCAAACGGCATTGTCACGAATGGCATAATCAAGGTTTAATGAATATCCAAAAGGTTTAAAACCGTTGGGTGTTCCGGTAGCGATGATAACACCGTTTTCATCCGAATAATACTCAGCACGGCCCGTGACCGACCATTTGCCGCCAGGCGCATATTTCAGCATTAAAACAGGCGAATACCATGTATTTTTATCGCTGTCGCCCTTGCTCACTTGCTCCGCCCCGATGTCGAAACCGAGGGTGGCGGCCCATTTTTCGTTTAATTGAAATATGCCGTAGAAATTGTGGAAATAACGCATCTGGCGGGCATCGTCCGGCTTGTCATTGCCAATAAAACTGCTGCTGTTCAGTGTGACGTTGGCGCTTGGTTTGAAGGTGATTTGTGTTCCAAAAGCAGGCGTATTGTTCCCATCCACCCGTTGGATGCGCTGCCAGCCGTTGAGGAGTAGGGCGGAGAAAAACCACTGCCCGTCGGTGGTGGTGTGCGAGAATTTCACGCCGCTTTCAAAGTAAGGCGAGTTCTCGGCCATAAGGCTGCGGGTCAGCGTCCAACAGTCCTTGCCGATGACACTTTCAAAGCCAATATGCGAACCAAAGATGCCCGCATCGAGCCAGGTCTCCGAGTTTTTGGAGAGCTTGACGCCCGCATTGACCTCGAAAACATTGCGCAGCACACCCGGCTCGGCGGCGAGGTTGGCGTTCATATAGGTACCAGCCGCCAGGGCCAAATTCGCCCGTATATTGGAGGCTGTATATCCTGCTTTTAAATAGCCCAAATTAAGATTTACCTCGTTGCTTCGGTTATGGGAATAAATAAAACCGGGGCGGTTATGGTTATCGGGTTTGCCAAAATCATACGCATAATAAGTTTCGGCATAGCCGGAAATTATGAGCGAGGTGGAGTCGTTTTGGGAGTTTGCCTGAGTCACAGCAAATAGACATACAAAGGCAGTGATTTCAAAGAATTTGAGTTTCATTTTTGATGGTTTGTAGAAGTTTTTGAGGTGACATCTTTTCGTCTGCTTAAACTTAGATTTACAGCAGGAGTGAACATGGCGAAAAGGTGTTATCTCAAAAACGGTCGCATGGGAGATGACACCTTTTTGCCTACAAAGTACCTAATGGAATTGAAAGTCGGAGCAGGCAAAAAGATGTCACCTCTTGGGCTTTATTTTAAATTATCCAAGGCAATATTCAATTTAAGCACATTTACCCGTTCCGGCCCGAACAAGCCCACCAGCGGCTTTTCGGTGTGCTCCGCAACGAGTGCCTGCACTTTTTCGGGCGGCAAATTACGCAGCCGTGCGATACGTTGTACCTGCACTTGCGCCGCCTTTGGAGAAATATGCGGGTCGAGGCCGCTGCCCGATGCCGTCACAAGGTCAACTGGGATTTCGGCCTTTGCGACGCCGGGGTTATATACCAAAAAGCTGTCGATGCGAGCCTGCACTGTGGCCACATAATCGGGATTCGAGGCGGCCTTATTGCTGCCACCGGAACCTGCGGCATTGTAGTCCACCGCCGAGGGGCGTGACCAGAAATAGCGGTCGTCCGTGAATTTTTGGCCGATGTTTTCATAATAGGTTTTGCCATTGTTCGAGATGGTTTCGCCCTCGCCGCCATTCGGCGACAATTGGGCAACGCCCCAAACGGCCAAGGTATAAACGCCGGAAAACAAGACCAGCGTGAGCAGGGTGAGTTTCAGGGCGGGAAGGAGTGGCTCTTTCATTTTTATTGAAGTTTTTTTTATTACTAATAAGCAAGGAGTAAGGTGACATCTTTTGCCTACTATAAGTTACAATTTCAGGTAGTGTTTCAAAGGCAAAAGGTGTAATCTTGCGGGCGGGCGTTTTTGAGATGACATCTTTTGCCTACTATAAGTTACAATTTCAGGTAGTGTTTCAAAGGCAAAAGGTGTAATCTTGCGGGCGGGCGTTTTTGAGATGACACCTTTTTGCCATTTAAAATGCTGCTAATACTCATGCACCCTGCTGGCAAAAAGATGTCACCTAAAAAACTAAAAGAAAACGCTCACCACCAAATCAATCAACTTAATCCCAACAAACGGCACTGCCACCCCGCCCAATCCATAGACCAATAAATTGCGCTGCAACAATGCCGAGGCACCGATGGGGCGGTATTTAACGCCTTTTAGTGCCAATGGAATTAAAAGTGGGATAATAATGGCATTAAAAATAATGGCCGATAAAATTGCGCTTTCCGGGCTGTGCAAATGCATGATATTCAGTGCATTGAGCGCCGGGATGCTCGTGATGAACAGCGCCGGGACGATGGCAAAATACTTCGCCACATCGTTGGCGATGCTGAAGGTCGTGAGCGTGCCACGGGTCATCAGCAATTGCTTGCCGATTTCCACAACCTCGATGAGCTTGGTCGGGTCGTTGTCCAAATCCACCATATTGCCGGCTTCCTTGGCGGCGGCGGTTCCGCTGTTCATGGCCACGCCCACGTCGGCTTGGGCAAGGGCGGGGGCGTCGTTCGTGCCATCGCCCATCATGGCCACAAGCTTTCCGCTGGTTTGCTCGGCCTTGATATAGTTCATTTTATCCTCCGGTTTCGCTTCCGCAATATAGTCGTCCACGCCCGCTTTTTCAGCGATGAACTTGGCAGTGAGCGGGTTGTCGCCCGTGACCATGACGGTCTTCACGCCCATTTTCCGAAGGCGGTCGAAGCGCTCCGCAATGCCCGGCTTGATGATGTCCTGCAACTCCACCGTTCCCACAACTTGTTCATTTTCAATGACTACGAGCGGGGTGCCGCCGTTGGCAGAGATTTTTTTCACCACCTCCGTCACTTCGTCAGGGAAGGGATTGCCCGCCTTTTCCACCTGTGCCTTTATGGCATCGTAGGCACCTTTTCGGATGCGGATGCCGCTGGGTAAGTCCACGCCAGAGGAGCGGGTTTCGGCGGTGAATTTGATGAACCTCGCTCCAGCGGATAGACTTTCCAAGTTTTTGAAACTTGGATAGTCTTTGCCCCCAGCCTGCGCAAGTTCCACGATGGATTTGCCCTCCGGCGTATCATCCGCCTGCGAACCGAGCACGGCGGCGGTCGTCATTTTAACCAAATCCACGCCAGGGGCGGGATAAAAATGCGTGGCCTTACGGTTACCGATGGTGATGGTGCCCGTTTTATCCAAGAGCAGGGTGTCCACGTCGCCCGCCGTTTCCACGGCCTTGCCTGATTTGGCGATGACGTTTGCCCGCAGCGCCCGGTCCATGCCTGCAATACCAATGGCCGAGAGCAGCGCCCCGATCGTGGTCGGGATGAGGCAAACGAAGAGCGAGATATAGGCAGCGATGGGGATGTTTGCCCCAGCGTACAGCGCAAACGGCTGCAAGGTGACGCAGACGATGATGAATACCAGCGTGAAGCCCGCCAAAAGGATGGTCAGGGCAATTTCGTTGGGCGTTTTTTGGCGGCTGGCACCTTCCACGAGGGCAATCATTTTATCCAAAAAACTCTCGCCCGGCTTCACGGTCACTTGCACTTTGATGCGGTCGGACAAGACCTTCGTGCCGCCCGTCACCGAGCTTTTGTCGCCGCCCGCCTCCCGGATGACTGGGGCGCTTTCGCCCGTGATGGCGCTCTCGTCAATCGTGGCGAGGCCAGACACGATTTCGCCGTCGGCGGGGATAATGTCGCCTACTTCGCAAAGGAAATAGTCGCCTTTGTGCAGCGAGGAAGAAGGCACGGTCTGGAAAATCGGCATGGCCCCGTCTTCCATGAAAGAGACTTTTTTGGCGGGGGTGTCCTCCCGTGTTTTGCGCAGCGAATCGGCCTGTGCCTTGCCTCTCGCCTCAGCGATGGCTTCTGCGAAATTGGCGAACAGCACCGTGAGGAACAGGATGCCCAGCACGAGAGCATTATAAGCCAAACTGCCTTGGCTCGTTTCCCCCATCGCAATCCACACGACCACGCCGAGCATGACGAACATGCCCACATAGACGAGGAACATGACCGGGTTGCGGAACATGACCGCCGGGGAGAGCTTGACGAAGGACGCTTTCAGCGCTGTTTTGATTAAATCAGGCTGAAAAAGCGAGGTGGAAATATTTGTGCGTTTCATTTTTTTAAAATTAATTTTTTATGGGTTTTAAGCCCATGTGAGGTGTGAGGTGACATCTTTTTGCCTGCTCCACATTTCAATTTCAACACACTCT
>JADLHE010000052.1 GCA_020848965.1 Saprospiraceae bacterium | reverse complement strand
GCACGATGGTTTGGTCCAGCGTGGTGTCAACGCTTTGGATGGCGAACACGTCCACCAGCTTCACATCAGCCGCTTGGACGGTTATTTGGGCATAGGAAACGGCAGGTAGCAGCGCCGCAACTGTCAACAATTGGAAAAATTTTTTCATCAGGATGATAAATTTAGGAAATGAAATCTGCTGAGAACTACGTGCATCCGCACGCTAAGGTTGGGTGGCTAGGGTCATTTCACCGACAAACTTAGAGCAATTTCAAGGATAAAATTCACAAGCCACAAATCATCTCATGGTTTTGTACAGTGCTTTTCAGTTTAAGAATGCAAAAATTTTAATTTGTCTAGAAACAGCAGTTCAACCAAAAAGCGCCAATTCATTCGGCTTTTAAAGCACCAAAAACTACCTTTGTTTTGAATAGCACCCAGTTAAAGCCATTTTCTTTTTACCATTCACCTGTTGTAAGACTGTTAAGTTGACTAAATGCACATAAACCTGTTTAAGCATGAAGAATTTCTACCTGCTCGTATTCCTTTTTTTTATTGCAAACACCAGCCTAATTGCACAGCAGGATTGCTGTGAAGGGCAACCCGTAGGCGGTGGCACTGTTTCCATCGGCGGGAACAGTGGCAATGGCCAAAACGACCCAGTCTCAAGCTGCTCTTGCTTGGCCACCAATGAGCACGATTCTTATTGGTTCACCTTTACCTGCACGGCAAGTGGCACCTTTGAAATGATGATAACCCCTGCCAACCTTGGGGCAGACTTCGATTTTGCGCTCTATGCCAATGAATGTCCCTGTGGCGGCGGCACGGTTGTCGTTTCTTGCAACTACACTGGCCCCATCACACCACCTGGCCCATTTGTGCCAACTGGCATTGCCTCCAACCCAATGGGCACTTTTGGCGTGCCTGGCTTAACAGAGTTTAATCCTACGGTATCAATAACCGCTGGCACAACCTATTACCTCATCGCTGACAATATCACCGCAAATGGCAACGGCTTCGACATTCAATTTGCCGGAACGGCAGTCATAGCCCCACCAGCGGGCGGCAACGCTCCCGGCCCAACGCCCATGACTGGTACCTTCACGGCCTGCCCGGGCGCCACGGTGGACTATATGGTGCCTGCCAACTCCCAATATACCAGCTATGAATGGACGGTTGACCCGCCAACTGCCGACATCAATGTGAATGGGCAGAACACAACGAATATCACCTTCACTTCTGTGGGCACCTACAATGTCTGCGTGAACGGCGTCATCGGCTGCAACGATACCCAACCGACTTGTAAATTGGTACAAGTGAACGATATTGTCACCCAGCCCGTGAACGATGTAATCTGCCAAGGCGGCTCCTTTTTCGCACCGGACGGCATCATCTATACCGACCCAGGCAGCTACGTCATGAATTTCCAATCGTGGCAGGGTTGCGATAGCAACGTGGTCTTGAACCTCCAACCCATCCCTACCAACACGACCACCATTAATGCAGAGGTTTGCGATGGGGATTGCTACTCTTTCGGCAGCCAAACCGTTTGCCAAACAGGCATTTACAGCGAGACTTTACAAAATTTTGAAGGTTGCGATAGCACCGTCATCGTGAGCCTTATCGTAACACCAAACGATGCTGTGATTACGGGCGACTCTGAAATTTCCTGCGTCACCGGCTCCACCATTTTGAGCGCCGAAAGCTCGGTCGGTGGCTCCAACCTGACTTATCAATGGCGGAATGGCTCCGGGGTGGTCGTTGGTACAGAGCCTTTCTTGGCAGTCACGCAAGCCGGAAATTATACCCTGACCATCAGCAGTTTTGTGGGCAATAGCATCTGCACCGACCAAGCAGAAATTACCATCACCGCACCCGCAGCACCCAATGCCAGTGCCACGGGCGGTACTATTTCGTGCACTTCGTCCGCCGTCACCATCAACGGGAACTCGACCACTTCCGGCGTCAGCTATTCATGGACGGGGCCGGGTGGCTTTACTTCCCCGCTGCAAAACCCAAGTGTTTCGGTCATAGGAACTTATGTGCTGACCGTGACCAGCAGCAGCGGCTGCACCGCCACCGCCTCTGCAGTGGTCAACGGCAACTCCAGTTTGCCCAACGCCTCCGCTACGGGCGGCACAGTGGATTGCGACACCCCTACCCTCTCTTTGCAGGGCAACAGTACCACGCCAAACGTGACCTATGCGTGGACAGGGCCGGGCGGATATACCTCTAACCTGCAAAATCCAACGGGCGTCGGCGCACCCGGTACTTATACCCTGACGGTCACATCCGCCAACGGTTGCTCGGCGCAGGCCTCCGCTTTGGTCAGCCAAGACAATGCAAGCCCAAACGCCACAGCAACGGGAGGCGGGGCCATCAATTGTACCAATACCAGCCTCAGCTTGCAAGGCAGCTCCACCACCACGGGCGTCAGCTATGCTTGGACGGGGCCAAAAGGCTATACTTCTGCGCTGCAAAACCCAAGCGTGAACGCCGCTGGCACCTATGTGCTGACGGTAACTGGCCCCAATGGCTGTACTGCTTCTGATAACGAAGTGGTCACCTCCAACCAGGCGCTTCCGGATGTTGCCGCAACAGGCGGCACCCTCAATTGCAGCAGCACATCCATTGCCATCAATGGCAGTTCGGCCACGCCGGGCGTAACTTGGGCCTGGGTCGGGCCGGGCGGCTTCAACTCAATTCTGGAAGACCCAAGCGTCACAGTATCAGGCACTTATACACTGACGGTCACTGCCGCAAACGGCTGCACGGCCAGCACCAGCACAAACGTGGCTTTGGACAATGCGCAACCAAATGCCTCGGCCACAGGTGGCATACTTACCTGCACGAGCGGCAGTGTAGCATTGGCTGGAAGCTCTACCAGCAGCAATATCAACTATGGCTGGGCAGGCCCCGGTGGCTATACCTCCAACGTGCAAAACCCAACAGTGACGGCATCGGGCATTTATGTGCTCACCGTCACCGCCGCCAACGGTTGCACGGCCAGCGCCTCGGCAGTGGTGCAACAGGATGCGGGCTTGCCGGATGTTTCGGCCAGCGTGAGTGGAGAGCTTACCTGCCTCGTCAACACGGTCTCGCTTTCCGGCAATTCCACGTCGCAGGGAGTCACCTTGCAATGGTCGGGGCCGGGCGGCTTCAGTTCAACGGATTTGAACCCCGTCGTGAACCAAGCGGGCACTTATACTCTCACGGCAACTTCCACCAATAGCTGTACCTCGCAGGCCTTGGCCACCGTCATTCTGAACGACGAACAACCTGATATTCAAGCAGTTGGAGGGCTATTGACCTGTGCGGAAACCAGTATCATCCTGGATGGCGGCAGCAGCACCGCTGGCGTAACTTATGCGTGGGCAGCCTTGCCAAGTGGTACGCCTATGGGCAGTACGGAGGATTTGACCGTCACTTCCGCTGGCTTGTACGAACTCACTGTGACTGGCACAAATGGCTGTACCGCAGCACAAACCGTACAAGTTACCGCCGATGCAAACACGCCCAGCGTCACCGCCACTGCTGGAAGCCTAGATTGCAGCCAAACCGAAGCCCTGTTGAACGGCAGTTCTACCACCGCTGGCGTCAGTTTTGAATGGACGGGGCCGGGCGGCTTCATTGCGCAGCAAGCCGATACAAGCGCCACATTGCCAGGCACTTATACTTTGACGGTGGCTGCGCCAAATGGCTGTTTTGCTTCGCAACAAGTAGTGGTAAACGCCGACACACAAGCACCAAATGCACAGGCCGATGGTGGCATCATCAGTTGCGGCACAGCCGCAATAACGCTGATGGGAAGCTCGCAAACGACGGGCGTTACCTGGTCGTGGACGGGGCCGGGCGGCTTCACTTCCAACCAGCAAAACCCAAGTGTTTCCGTTCCGGGCACCTATATGCTGACCGTGACAGCGCCCAATGGTTGCAAGGCCACCGACAATGCCATCGTGGCACAGGATGCCAACGCACCCACAGCCACGGCCACTGGCGGCACGGTTTCTTGCGCTCAAACCAGCCTTCAATTAACAGGGGCTTCCTCAGTGCTGGGCGTCACTTGGGCATGGACGGGGCCGGGCGGCTTCATTTCCAACCAGCAAAACCCGACCGTCAGCGCACCCGGCACCTATACGTTGACCATCACCGCTGGCAATGGCTGCCAAGGTGCCGCCAATGCGCAGGTCGTAGCTGACAACAGCCAACCGAATGCATCCGCAACGGGCGGCACGCTTACCTGCACGAGCACGGGCATCGCCCTTGCGGGCAATTCCACGACGCAAGGCGTCAGCTATGCTTGGACAGGCCCCGGCGGCTTCACTTCCAACCAGCAAAACCCAACGGTCACGGCAGCAGGGGCGTATGTGCTGACGGTCACGGCAGTAAATGGTTGCACGGCAACGGCAACGGCGACGGTCAACAACGACTCGAACCTGCCGAATATCTCGGCCTTCAGTTCCAATTTGAATTGCAACACGACATCCGTGGTGCTGAACGGCGGCTCCACCACTGCCAATGTCACTTATCTTTGGACGGGGCCGGGCGGCTTCAGTTCCGACCAATCGGACCCGACCACCTCCACTGCGGGACAATACACCCTTACCGTGACAGCGCCCAATGGTTGCTCCGCAAGCATGAACGTGAACGTGGCGCAAAATACCACCCCACCCAATGCCAGCGCCAATGGCGGCAATATCACTTGCACGAATCCAAATTTGAATTTGCAGGGGAGTTCCACCACACAGGGTTCCAGCTATGCTTGGACGGGGCCAAACGGCTTTGCGAGCAATCAGCAAAACCCAAGCGTATCGCAGGCTGGCACATATACCCTTACAGTGACTGGCGTCAATGGTTGCACCGCAACTGCCACTGCAACCGTCACCGCCGATGCTGGCTTCCCGGTTGTCACTACCACGGGCGGCACCCTTACCTGCACGACGACTTCCGTCCAATTGACAGGCAATTCCAGCATCACGGCTGGCATCACTTGGGCATGGACGGGGCCGGGCGGCTTCACCGCTTCCGAGCAGAACCCAAGCGTCACCGTATCGGGCAATTATACATTGACCGTCACCACGACGGCAGGTTGTTCTTCCACCGCACAGGCCATTGTCGGCGACGACACGGCAGCACCCACCGCCTCTATTGCGCCAGCAGCACAACTGGATTGCGTGACACCAAACACGACCTTGGACGGAACGGGAAGCAGCACAGGCATTGACTTTGTTTGGTCAACGCAAGATGGCCATTTCCTGAGCGGCGAGAACAGCCTCTCCCCTACCGTGGACGCTGCCGGCACTTATGTCTTGACCTTGACCGCACCGAACGGCTGTACCGACGAGGCAAGCGTTTTGGTTGCCGTCAGCGATGCTTCCCCGAATGGCGCCGAGCTGGAGGTGAACCCGCCACTTTGCTTTGGCGATGGGAACGGCTCCATCGTCGTCGGACAAGTAAGCGGTGGCACGCCACCCTATTCCTACTCGCTGAACAATGGGGCATTTGGCAGCGCCAATACCTTCCCGAACCTGCCGCCGGGCACTTATACCTTGACGGTCTCGGATGCAACGGGCTGCACTTGGCAAACAGAAATCGAAATAGTGGAACCACCGCTATTGACCCTCGACCTCGCAACAGACTTGCAGGCAGAGGCATTGCCCTTGGGCGAAAGCGTCGTTTTGCAGGGCCAAGTAAGCGTGCCAGCAGGTAATCTGGCCACCGTTGCATGGACGCCGCAGGGCATTGACGCCAACTGCCCAAACTGCCTGAACTTGACGGTAACGCCCACTATCACCACGAATTACAGCCTCACGGTCGCCGATGAAAACGGCTGCTCGGCAACCGACCAAGTGACCGTCATCGTGAAGGTGGACAGGCCCGTTTACGTGCCCAATGCCTTCTCCCCGAACGACGACGGCATCAACGATAGGCTAACGGTCTTCGCTGGCAAGAACGTGACCAACATCAAGTCCTTCCTCGTCTTCGACCGATGGGGCGAAGTCGTTCACCAGCTCTATGGTTTCCAGCCAAACCAAATTGATTTGGGCTGGGACGGCAAATCGAGGGGCGAAACGCTCGACCCCGCCGTCTTCATCTGGTTCGCCGAAGTGGAGTTCGTGGATGGGAAGGTGATATTGTACAAGGGTGACGTGTCGTTGGTGCGGTAAGGACTGTCCGCAATAAACGAAAAGGGTGGTGCAACAAATGGTGCGCCACCCTTTTTTAGTTTTTGGGAGGCTTGGAGAATGGAGCCTGCTTAACAGTGATTATTTCATGGTTGGGTGTGTAGCTTTGTGGGTGGTGAGTGGGCGATTTGGCATAACGGGATACAAACAGGCCCAAATTACTTAAGAGGAGGTTCACTTATTTTGGGGCTCCGAAACGTGTCCTCTGGGCCAATAATCTAATATAATGAGAAAGAGAGAAACTTTTTGGATTACTGGATTTGATTTCTTCGAATTCAATGAGATGGTTGACTATGCCTTAGTTGATAGGCTGCTGGGCATTTATAATGTTACTTCATTGCCTTTACAATTGAAAGAATACCTGTCAAAGTTCTATCCAATAGATACTTCTGATTCGATTTTTTTTACTGATGATGTTAAAATTTTAAGTGACGGCAATAATGAAGTTGTTCTGGACAGTCTATCTGCTATAAACTTAAAATTCGATATGTTTAGTGTGCCATTCTACAGCAAGGAAGAATATCTCTACAAGATACTTGAATCAGATTGGCATGACGTTTTAGTAGAGAACAAACTTTTCCCAATTTGTGAATCTGTTCCAAACCAGGACATAGTTGTTAGTCTAAATGATGGGGATACTTTTGGGAAACTATACAGTATGACAGAGATGAACGATTATCGAAATTTTCATGAACATCCCTTTTGTAACTCTGTATTTGATTTCATCTCTGGTTTAAAACTGGTGCAATTGTAACCCGTTGTTTCAAGTCTTCCCCAATTGCATTGCCCCATTCTTTTGAAAGAAAACACTTGCACGAACTTTAGCTTTTTTCACGGATGGGTGTGTAGCTTTGTGAGCGTTGAATAGAAGACTTGACAGAAAAGAATACAAACAGGCCCAAATCACTTGAATGGAGGTTAACTTATTTTGGGACTCCGAAACGTGTCCTCTGGGCCAATAATCTAATATAATGAGAAAGAGAGAAACTTTTTGGATTACTGGATTTGATTTCTTCGAATTCAATGAGATGGTTGATTACAACCTAATTGAAAGGTTATTGGAAATTTATCAAATTGCAGATTTGCCTATACAACTTAAGGAATACTTAGCCAAGTTTCATCCGATAGACATTTGGGAGCCAGCTTTTTTTGCATCTAATGTTGAGATTCTTGATGACTACAGAATTAAAATAGTGTTGGAGAGGTCGGTATCTTCTAATACAAGGCGTCGCATTTTCAGCGTACCATTTTACAGCAAGGAAGAATATCTTTACAAAATACTTGAATCAGATTGGCATGACGTTTTAGTAGAAAACAAACTTTTCCCAATTTGTGAATCAGTTCCGAACCAAGACATTGTAGTAAGTCTAAATGAAGGGGATACTTTTGGGAAACTATACAGTATGATAGAGATAAACGATTATCGCAATTATCAAGAACATCCCTTTTGCAACGCTGTATTCGATTTCATCTCTGGTTTAAAACGAGTGCAATTGTAACCCTGTAGTGTCAAGTCTTCCCCAATTGCATTGCCCCATTTTTATGAAAGAAAACACTTGCACAAACAGCACTTTCTTCACAAATGGATGTTTAGCTTTGTGGGCGGTGAATGGAAGACTTGACAGAACGGGGATTATCCGCCGTTTAGAACTAAAATTAGAATGTTAACAACAATAAGTGGAAACACAAATCATTCATGAAACAAATTTCTTTGCTTTTAGGAAGCATAAAATGCTGCATATTTTTATCATTCATAACTTTTTGGTCATGCGACACATTGGATGGTAATAAATTAAGCATTGAGCCTCTACAAATTGCTAACCGGACTGATACGGCGCTAATGAATAATAATTTAAACACTTATAAATTAGAAGCGTTTTTATTATCAGGCTATTATAACTCCCCAGTTGTTGAAGCTGAAATAGATTCGTTTGTTTGCATTCGAAAGGATAGTTTTATAAACAATTTTGTGCAATATACTATGCTGTTTTACAAACGCAGTAGTGTTACAAACGTTAAACATTTAGTCAGTCATCCAAGAGATTTAGTTAGGTATTCTCAGAATAACGATATGTTGTATGAGTATAGCTGGCAAAGTGGTAG
>JADLHE010000051.1 GCA_020848965.1 Saprospiraceae bacterium | reverse complement strand
GTGGTGTTTATCCACGGCAAAAAATTCAGATGGCTTGTCACCCCTTTGGAGCAGATTAATTGGGGCAAAGTGCTTTACAGTTTTGGCCTTTGGATGCTATTGATGGGGCTGTCCGAGCTGGTTTTTTATGCCATCCATCCAGACAACTATGCTTTGAATTTCAGGCCCGACCAATTCTGGGGCTTGGTGCTTGTTTCCTTGCTCATGTTCCCGCTCCAAACATCTTGGGAAGAATTGGTGTTCAGGGGCTATATGATGCAAGGAATCAGCTTGATTGCACCATTGCGGTGGCTGCCGCTCATCCTCTCCAGCGCCACATTTGGGCTGATGCACATGATGAACGAGGAGGTCGGGGCCTTTGGCATAGCGCCTACCATGACCTATTATATAGGTACTGGACTTTTCTTGGGCATCATCACTTTAATGGACGATAGCCTCGAATTGGCTTTGGGCGTTCACGCCGCCACCAATATTTACAGTGCTTTGTTCGTTACCTTTGAGGCGTCATCTTTGAAAACTGAGGCTTTGTTTGAGATGAAATCAGTGAACATGACTGAAATGCTCATTGCCTTCATTGCCACAGCCTGCGTTTATGTTTGGATTGTTTCCAAAAGGCAAAACTGGTCAAATTGGACAAAAAAATGCCTTGGGCCAGTGGATACGTCACAATCTGAACAAGTTTGACGTTAAACTAATCATCGAAACTTTCACCCAACTTTCTTTACCATGAAACGACTGATTTTAATCTTCAGCCTACTTTCCCTCACCGTCCTGAACAATAGTTGCAAGGACGATGACGCCGAATTCAGCGATTGTTGGCGCTCGCCCAACAAAACCCAACTCAAATTGACGCTGCTGGAAGGCCCAACGGTTTCATTGCCCGCCAAAGTGTCCATGTTCTTCAAAGTGACGGACGCCAACAATAACCCGGTCGGTTATTTGACGGAGGCAGATTTTGTCATCTATGAAAAAGGCGTGAACGATAGTTGTCCTCGCATCATTTCTGAGTTTGAGGCCAAACGCAAAATCTCAGGCCGTGAGCAGATTTTCAACCACACAACCTTGTTGGTGCTCGACTTGAGCGGCTCTGTTTTGCAGCAAAGCCTTCAACAGGTAAAAGATGCCGCCAATGCATTCATTGCTCAAATCGTGCCTCAACTACCTGACCCCTCCATTGCAATGGGCATTTATTGGTTTGATGGTGAGGACGTTTTGCATGAATTGGAACCTGTTACCAACAGTCTGACAGAGTTGAAAGCTGCTATTGACGGCATCAATCAAAACATCAGCAACGACAACTCCACCGACATGTATGGCGCTGTGTTGAAAGTGGACACCAAGGCTGACCAGATTTTGGCTGCCTACCAAGCCCAAAATATTACTGCCGCAACGTCGGTTGTCGTCTTCACCGACGGTCAAGACCGTGCGAACCGCTACCCAAAGCAGGACGCTTATGACGCAGTTGCAAATTCACCGAAAGAAATCTCATGGTTCACGCTTGGCCTAGGAAATGAAATCAATAGCGTTGACCTCCAGAAAATCGGCAGGAACGGCTTTTTCCAGGCGGCTTCCATCTCCAGTTTGACGGAGATTTTCAAACAGGTGGCTCAAATCGTGAACAATGAAGCCAACAGCTACTACTTCTTTGAATATTGCAGCCCGATTAGAAGCGGCGCTTCCAATGGCCTCATTATCGAGGCGTACAAAGGCAATGAAGTAGGCTTTTTGCAATCAACCTTTGATGCAACTGGCTTTACGGGCGGGTGCCAGCTCTAATTGAATGCACTCAAATGTCCAAAACGGGAGGTCGTTCATTCGGCCTCCCGTTTTTTGTTTGGAAAAATGCAGCGGAGGTATTGAATGAAAAATTGGCTGGCTTGCTTACCTTGGCCCGACATTCACATTCAAACAAAAAGAGAAATACATGAAACACGGTACTCGCATTCAGCTGTCCTTTATGATGTTCCTCAACTTCTTCATCTGGGGAGGTTGGTTCGTGACGATGGGAACCTATCTTTCAAAGCAACTCAGCGCCTCTGGCACTGAAATAGGAATTGCCTACGGCACGCAATCTTGGGGCGCTATCATTGCCCCCTTCATTATTGGCCTCATTGCCGACCGCTTCTTTGCTGCGCAAAAAATACTTGGCGTGCTGCACTTGATAGGCGGTGCGCTCATGTGGTATATATCATCGGCGCCCGGTTTTGGGCAATTTTTTCCGGCCTTGTTGGTTTACATGATTTGCTACATGCCCACACTGGCCTTAGTCAACTCCATTTCCTTCCGCCAGATGACCAATCCAGAAAAGGAATTTCCGAGCATTCGTGTACTGGGCACTATCGGATGGATTGTTGCAGGGCTAATCATTGGCTGGTTGGCCTGGGAGCAAAACGGCTCCCTGAACATGACCTTCAAAATGACCGCCATCGCCTCATTCGTGCTGGGTGTGTTCTCTTTCATGCTGCCCAATACTCCGCCACCTAAAGCTGGTCAGACGGTAACTTTCGGTGACATCATAGGTTTGGATGCACTTTCCATGCTGAAAAACCCATCCTATTTGACCTTTTTCATTGCTTCGGTGGCCATCTGTATCCCGCTTGCATTCTATTATTCCTTTGCAAACCCCTTCCTGAATGAACTTGGAGTGCAGGCTGCTGCTTCAAAGCAAAGCCTTGGCCAGGTTTCGGAGGTGCTTTTCATGCTCATTATGCCCGTATTGTTTGTGCGTTGGGGCGTGAAGCGGATGCTGCTGGTAGGGATGGCGGCTTGGGTGCTGCGCTACATCTTTTTTGCGCTCGGCGACAATGAAGGCAATTTCTGGATGCTGTTGCTGGGCATCTTATTGCATGGCATTTGCTACGATTTCTTCTTTGTTACGGGCCAGATTTACACCGATTCCTTTGCTGGCGAAAAATACAAAAGTGCTGCTCAGGGCTTAATCACCTTGGCTACTTACGGCGTCGGCATGTTGATTGGCTATTCCATTTCCGGCATGGTGGCCGATTCGTTTAAGACTGGAGAAAACAGCCATAACTGGCTCAATATCTGGTTGGTGCCTGCGGCAATTGCTGGTGCTGTCCTTTTGCTATTCGCCTTGCTTTTCAGGGATAACAAAACGAAAGTTTGATTTAACAATCTTGGTTTTTTAATGGAAAACAGCCCTGTTGGTTTTGCAAGCTGACAGGGCTGTTTACATCAAAGGTTCTTTATTTACACAAATAATTCACTTGATTGAATGTCAAAAATCTTCCTCAAACCCAAAAAAGACGAGGCCCTTCGACGCTACCACCCTTGGGTATTTTCTGGTGCCATCCTTCGCTCAGAAGGCAATCCAAAAGATGGTGATACCGTCGAGGTCTTTGGCCCCAAAGGAGACTACCTTGCCACCGGCCATTTTTCCGAAGGTAGCAGCATAGCGGTGCGGGTTTTTTCCTTTGAAAAAACAGCTGGTGGCCTTGATTTCTTGGTGAAAAAATTGGGCGAAGCCTACCAATACCGACAACGTATCGGCTTGATTGGTAAAGCGCATACAACATGTTTCCGATTGGTGCATGCAGAAGGGGACGGTTTGCCTGGCCTCATCATTGATGTGTATGCTGGCACCGCAGTCGTTCAATGCCATTCGGTTGGTATGCATCGGCAGCGGGAACTCATTGCGGCAGCACTCCAGCAGCTAGGCGATGGGGTAGTGGTTGCCGTTTTTGATAAAAGCAAGGAGACGTTGCCACCGAACTACGCTGCCACCGTTTCAAACGGATACCTGCTTGGAGCATCCGCTGCCCAAGAGGTCATGGAAAACGGCCACCGCTTCTTTGTGGATTGGGAAACGGGTCAAAAAACGGGCTTCTTCCTCGACCAACGAGACAATCGGCAATTGCTTGGTCGTTACGTTGAGGGCAAAACGGTTCTGAACAGTTTTTGCTATTCGGGGGGCTTTTCGGTCTATGCCTTGGCAGCGGGGGCGAGCTTGGTGCATTCGGTGGATGTTTCACAAAAGGCCATTGAATGGACAAAGCGCAACCTCGAAATCAATGGCTTTCAACCTGAAATGCACCATTGCATCGCAGATGATGTACTGAAATACTTGCAGAACTGCCCGGTCTATGATGTGATGGTGGTTGACCCACCCGCCTTTGCCAAGAACATCAGCAAGCGGCACAATGCTGTGCAGGGCTACAAACGCCTGAATGTTGCTGCCATCAAAAAAGTGGCGCCGGGAGGCATTTTGCTCACTTTTTCCTGCTCGCAAGTCGTTGACCGGGAGTTGTTTTACAATACAATCACCGCTGCTGCCATTGAAGCTGGCCGACCAGTGCGGGTTATGCACCATTTGTCTCAGCCGCCCGACCACCCGGTGAGCCTGTTCCACCCGGAAGGTTCTTATTTGAAGGGACTGGTGCTGTATGTGGAGTAGGGGGGGGGAATAGCTGTTTTCAAAATGCAGAACTTATCCAGTTCGGCATTTCGCAAAAACGAAGCGGCCTCGTTGACGAATCGACAAGGCCGCAATTGCAAATGGGAGTAATGTTGTTACGTTCTTTATAGAATCAGCATGGCATCGCCATAGCTGAAGAAACGGTATTTTTCTTTGACTGCCTGCTCGTAGGCTTCCATCACCAATTCGTAGCCACCGAAAGCACAAATCATGATGAGCAAGCTGGACTTCGGCAAGTGGAAGTTTGTCACCATCGAGTTGGCGATACTGAAATCGTAAGGCGGGTAAACGAAAAGGTTCGTCCAACCCTCGGCGGGTTTCAGCAGGCCTTCCGCAGAAACAGCTGTTTCGATGGTTCGCATCGCAGTAGTGCCAACTGCACAGACCCGCTTGCCTGCCAGCTTGGATTTATTTACAACCTCCGCAGCTTGTTGTGGGATTCTGAAATACTCAGCATCCATTTTATGCTTGCTGAGGTCTTCCACATCAATGGTACGAAAGGTGCCAAGACCAATATGGAGTGTTACCTCGGCAAAGTTCACACCTTTGATTTCGAGGCGCTTCATCAATTCACGGCTGAAGTGGAGGCCAGCAGTTGGAGCAGCAACGGCACCCAAGTCCTTGGCGTAAACCGTTTGATAGCGCTCCCGGTCAACTTGTTCTTCGTTGCGGGTGATGTACTTAGGCAGCGGCGTATTGCCCAAGAAATCGAGGTTTTTGCGGTATTCTTCCTCAGAGCCATCGAAAAGGAAGCGGATGGTACGGCCACGGGATGTCGTGTTATCCACCACTTCCGCAACGAGAATTTCATTGCCTTTTTCATCCATGAAATAAAGCTTGTTGCCTACCCGGATTTTACGGGCTGGGTCAACGAGCACATCCCAAAGGCGCTGTTCTGCATTGAGTTCACGCAGCAGGAAAACTTCGATTTTGGCTCCTGTTTTTTCTTTTTTGCCATACAGACGGGCAGCGAAGACTTTCGTATTGTTGAAAATCATGGAATCGCCATCGTCGAAATAGCCAAGTCGGTCTTTGAAGATTTTATGTTCGATTTTACCAGTATCACGATGGAGGACCATGAGTCGTGACTCGTCACGGTTCGAGGCGGGATGTTGGGCAATCAGGTTTTTGTCGAGCTCGTAATTGAATTGAGACAGTTTAGTCCTCATTAATTTTACGGAATTTTATGAAGGAAAAATCAACTATTTTTAAAAAGCCCGCAAAAGTAAGCATATAAATGGTTTTCCATAGTTTTTATACCTTGTTTGCCAAATATTTTTTTGAGGCGTTTTCGAGATTTTTCTTTGGCATTAAAGGCTGTCGGCCTAGAAAAATATCCCAAAACCACCAAAGTGACGAAAGTCACGATATATTGCGCCGCTGAAAGGCAGCTTTACACCATCATTTCAAAGCATCGAAAACCAGCAAAGAATACATGAAATTTGGGTTTATCATAGACAATCGCAAGTGCATCGGCTGCCACGCCTGCACTACCGCCTGCAAATCGGAGCATGATGTGCCGGTGGGCGTCTTTCGCACTTGGGTGAAACAAGTGGAGAAAGGCGAGTTCCCGCATACCCGGCGCATGTTTTCGGTGATGCGCTGCAACCACTGCACGGACGCACCCTGCGTGGAAATCTGCCCAGTGGAGGCGCTCTATTTTCGCCCCGATGGCATCGTGGATTTCGATAAAAATCGCTGTATTGGCTGCAAATCCTGCATGCAGGCTTGCCCTTACGATGCCCTCTATATTGACCCCGATACCCACACCGCCGCCAAGTGCAACTACTGCGCCCACCGGGTGGACATCGGCTTGGAGCCTGCCTGCGTGAACGTCTGCCCAGAGCACGCCATCATTTCTGGTGACATGGACAACCCGCAGTCGGAAATATCGCAACTACTTGGTCGTGAGATAGTTACAGTGCGCCGGGAAGCCAAGGGCACACACCCAAACCTGTTTTATATAGATGGGGACGAGGCTTCCCTGAACCCTATTTCGACAGAAAAGCCCAACCATACACTTTGGAGTGCGCAGACCCGTGGTGTCGGTCATTTTGCGAAGAAAACCGAAAAACTCGCCTTCGACAATGGCGACCTTCTCTCCGCTTTGGCCGATGAAAAGACAACGGGCGTTGCTCCGCAAAAATCGGTGGACGTGCTGATGAACAATGGCGGTGCCAAGCGGGTGTACGATGCCCCGAACAAGGGCTTGCTTTGGGGCTGGGAGGTAAGCGCTTATGTTTTCACAAAGGCGATTTCGGCTGGCGTATTTTTAGTTGCAGTGTTGTCTTTGGCGTATTTCAAGTTTTTCAAGGTTGAGACTGCCTTCCTGGAACCAGTTGGGATGTTATTTGTGGGCGTTATTGCTTCGTTACTTTTCTTGATTATCACCACAGTACTTCTGGTTAAAGACCTTGACCAGCCCAAACGTTTCCTGTACGTCCTTCTGCGCCCTCAATGGAGTAGTTGGCTAGTTAGAGGCGGTTATGCACTCACCATTTTCGGTGGTGCACTTACCATCATAATTGTGGGTGCATTGCTCGGCTTGGATTGGTTGACCCAATCTGGGATGGTACTCGGCGTCCTTTCTGGTATTCTAACTGCTATTTACACGGCCTACCTGTTTGCGCAAGCAAAGGGTCGGGATTTCTGGCAAAGTCCCGTGCTTGCGCTGCACATGCTGATTCACAGCTTTGTGGCTGGTGCCGCATTCTTTGGCATCCTCGCCCTCGTGGATGCACCAAGTGAAGGATGGCTGACCTATTTGAAGGCAGTTTTGGTAATCGGGATTGCAGTGAATCTTATTGTAATGCTCGTCGAACTCACCACCACCCACATGACCCAAGAAGCCAAGCTAACCGCCAACATGATTACCAAAGGCCGCTACAAGCAGCTTTTCTGGTGGGGCGTGGTCATCATGGGCAATTTGTTGCCACTCATCCTTATGCTTTCCGGCATGGAATACGGCGTACAAATCGGTGGCCTTTTGGCCCTCATCGGCATTTATTTCACGGAAAAAATCTGGGTGGAAGCACCCCAACAGATACAGCTTTCGTAACACGGACTGCCAGTCCGTGCTTTTGCGCCTCCCAAATTGGAGGTTTTGGTGTAAAAAATTGAAAATCTTTAAAATAACGGCAAGTCAGTAAATGCGAAAGCACGGTCTGGCAGACCGTGTTACCTGACCAACAACCTTGTGCCCAATCACTAAAAAAAATCAATCATGGCACATCATCAAATCTTAATCATTGGCGGCGGAAACGCTGGCCTTTCTATTGCATCCAAGCTGCTCATCGCCGATAGCTCCTTGAAAATCGGCATTATCGAGCCATCCGAAAAGCACTACTACCAGCCCGCTTGGACACTGGTAGGTGGTGGTATTTTCGATGTCAACGACACCATCAAGGACGAAAAAGACTTTATTCCCAAGGGAACCACTTGGATTAAGGACGCCGTGGCGACACTCCAACCGGAGCAAAACCAAGTGACTTGCAAAAGCGGCGAAAAGCACACTTACGATTTCTTGGTCGTTGTGCCTGGCATCCAATTGGACTGGCACAAAGTCAAAGGCTTGAAAGAAACCCTCGGCAAGAACGGGGTCACTTCCAATTACCTGGCGCAATACGCCCCTTACACTTGGGAGTTGCTCCGCAATTTCAAGGGAGGCAACGCCATTTTCACCAACCCGAACACGCCTATCAAATGTGGTGGTGCTCCACAAAAAATCATGTACCTCGCTGGCGACCATATCCTTAAAAATGGCCTTCAGCCCAAGTCAAACATCCATTTCTATTCTGGCGGCGGCATCATCTTCGGGGTGAAGAAATACGCTGATACACTGAACGAGGTCATTGCCAGGTACAAAATCCAGACGCATTTCAAGCACAACCTCGTAGAGATTGACGGGCCGAACCACAAGGCTTGGTTCCAAAACGAGGCAGGCGAGCGCATCGAACAGTCCTTCGACATGATTCACGTGACGCCCCCACAAAGCGCACCGGATTTCATCAAGGACAGCCCGCTTTCCATCCTTGAAATGGACGCCAACTCTGGTACGCCTTGCCAGCCCGGCCACCACACGCCAGCCTTCATGGGTTGGGTGGATGTTGACAAATTCACTTTGCAGCACAAGCGCTACCCAAACGTGTTCAGTTGTGGTGACGTAGCCAACACGCCCAATGCCAAAACCGGGGCCGCCGTGCGCAAGCAAGTGCCTGTTTTGGTGGAAAACCTACTGCACGTCAAAAACGGGGGCGCATTGGATGCCAAGTACACGGGCTACGGCTCTTGTCCGCTCGTAACAGGTTATGGCAAGCTCGTGCTTGCTGAGTTTGACTACGACAACAATCCAATGGAGACTTTCCCATTCGACCAAAGCAAGGAGCGCTGGAGCATGTGGATGCTGAAAACGAAGGTGCTGCCTTGGATGTACTGGAATCGGATTTTGCAGGGCAGAGCGTAGAACGGAAATTGGAAATTGGGAAATTGGGAAATTGGGGTTGACCCCATGCCACCAATTTCTCAATTTCCAATTTCCCAATTTCAAAGAAATATGGGCTACAAGCACAAACCAAGCTTCATCGAAAAAATGGCCGAAAGCATCGGCCTCATTCCCAACCTCCACAACGAGGAGGACTATGCTCCGTCCGTCGAGAGCCTGACCGAGCCGGGTGACCTGAGCAAGTACCCGCCGCCCGACCAATGGAACGACTGGACGGAGTACGAAGCCAAGACCTGGCCGAAGAAGGAGAAGAAAACCTACTCCATCGTGCCTACGACCTGCTTCAACTGCGAGTCGGCTTGCGGCATATTGGCGTATATTGATAAGGAGACGAACCAAGTCCGCAAGTTCGAGGGGAACCCGTGGCATCCCGGCAGCCGGGGCCGCAACTGTGCGAAAGGCCCGGCCACCATCAACCAAATCACCGACCCCGACCGCATATTGTACCCAATGAAGCGGGTAGGGGAGCGGGGCAGCGGCCAATGGGAGCGGGTGACTTGGGATAGTGTCTTGGACGACATCGCTGGACGGATGCGCAAGGCGATACTAGAAGGTCGGAACAACGAAATCGCCTACCACGTAGGTCGGCCGGGCCACGAAGGCTATATGGACCGGGTGCTGAAAGGCTGGGGCGTGGACGGACATAATTCCCACACCAATATCTGCTCGTCGGGGGCGAGGTTCGGCTATGCACTCTGGTACGGCCACGACCGCCCGTCGCCCGACCATGCCAATGCCCATGCCATCCTGCTCATCTCGGCGCACTTGGAATCGGGGCACTATTTCAACCCCCACGCCCAACGAATCATGGAGGCGAAGATGAAAGGGGCCAAGCTCATCGTCCTCGACCCACGCCTAAGCAATACCGCCAGCATGGCCGATGAATGGCTGCCCACTTTCCCTGGTACGGAGGCGGCATTGCTACTCGCTATTGCTCGAATTCTTTTGCAAAAAGGCTGGTACAACCGCCCCTATATGGAGCAGTGGACGAACTGGGACGCTTACATGAAATCGGAGCACCCTACGAAGCCGCAGACCTTTGAATCATTCATTGAAACCTTAATAGAGGTGTACGCCGAGTACACACCAGAGTTTGCAGAGAAAGAAACGGGCATCCCAGTCGCTCAAACGCTGGAGGTGGCCCGAATCATCGGGGAAGCAGGCACCCGTTTTGCGCAGCACAACTGGCGGAGCGCCGGGAGCGGCAACCTCGGCGGCTGGGCGGTGGCCCGTGCGCTGCATTTCATTTCTGTGATAACGGGTTCGGTGGGCACGGTGGGCGGCACTTCGCCCAATACTTGGAACAAGTTCCACCCCCATTTCTTCGATAATCCGCCAGCGCAGAAGTTCTGGAACGAACTGCATTTCCCGAAGGAATACCCGCTGGCCTATTTCGAGATGAGCTTCCTGTTGCCCCACTTCCTGAAGGACGGGCGGGGCTTTATGGACACCTATTTCAGCCGGGTCTTCAATCCTGTTTGGACCTATCCTGACGGCTTTGTCTGGATGGATGCCTTCAAGGATGAGAAATGCTTTGGCCTGCACGCTGCACTGACCCCGGTCTGGAGCGAGACGGCCTATTTTGCCGACTACGTATTGCCGATGGGCCTGGCCAGCGAGCGCCACGACCTCAACAGCTACGAAACCCACAGCGGCATTTGGATTGCCTTCCGTCAGCCTGTCCTTCGGGAAAAAGCACGACGGGACGGCAAGAACTTCCAGTTCACTTACGAGGTCAACCCCGGCGAGGTCTGGGAAGAGGACGAGTTCTGGATTCAGCTTTCTTGGCGGATAGACCCTGATGGCTCGATGGGCATCCGCAAGCATTTCGAAAGCCCATACCGCCCAGGCGAGTGCATCACCGTGGACGAGTATTACCAGTATATTTTTGAAGAAACCAAAGGCTTGAAGGAAACCGCCGCCAAGGAGGGCCTTTCGGCGCTGGATTATATGCGCAAATACGGCGCTTACGTGGTGGAGGAAAGCGTTTACGAAGTAAATAAACGCCCGCTCAACGCCAAGGAACTCGACGGCACGGAAGTCGCCGAAGATGGC
>JADLHE010000050.1 GCA_020848965.1 Saprospiraceae bacterium | reverse complement strand
CTGTACTGCGCCACCCCCCGAATCAGGATGGGTCGGTGCTTGGGCGTTGAGTTCAATTGAAAACCAAGGCCGATGCCCCGCTCCCGATAGGTGCTTTTCCAAAAATCGAAACCCCAACCAAAGCGGACGAACAGGTTTTTGTGAAACGAAATATCGAATTCCCAGCGCCCGATGACCTCGAAATCACGGTCGGGAATATCGTTCGTGAGTGAGAGAATAGTGTCCCTGCCGCCATCGAAGTAGTTGATGGTCAATGGATTGGAACCAGAAGAAATCAGGTGGGTGCCCAGTCCCATCAGCATTTTGGTCTTCCTGAATTTCTTTTTCACGTTGTCCACTTTGCGCAGGCTTTCAGGCACGTAGTCCACATCTTCGAGCTGTTCTTGGGTTATTTTTTGGTCTTTGGCCAGTTCTTCTTTTTTGCGCTGCAACTCGGCGGCAGCTATCGAGTCCCGCTTTTGCTGGAGCGCCAATCGGCTGGCCTCACTGAACGCCTCTTGCGCCTTGAGCACGTTTTTGTATTGGTTCATGCTCTCGGCAAGGCCCTCGCTCATGGGGGTGATATTGTAGTTCTTCCAGAAATCCTCGTCGTATTTTCCCGTGAGTTGAACAAATTCGTTGCCCCGCTCCAAGCGCTCCAAATAGGGGATTTGGTTGCCCGATTCATCCTCTATTTCCGTGATTTTGATGTCGTTGGAGTAGAGTCCTCCATTGCTGCGCATGCCTTCCCGCAGTGCATCACTGAAATACCATTTGTTGTTGTGCTCCCGATAATTGACCACGTATTTATTGGCTTTCCAACTGCCTTGGTACAGCGGGTAGTCGTTGTTCTTTCGCAGCCCATCCTTGGTGATTTCGAACTCCGCTCGAATGATGGCATAAGTTTCTTTTTCGATGTAAATGCGGCCTTTCATGCGGGCCGAAATAGTGCCATCCAAATCTTTGTTCTTGCCGGTCAATTTATCGGCGAGGCTGCGTTTCTTCTTTTTGCTATTGGTCGTTTCGCCATCCTTTTCTTTGCCAAACCCGATGATATAAACCGTGTGGCCATTGTATTTCGTCACGTTTTCAATCCAGTATTTATACACAGGGAAAAAGTCTTCGTCAATGAAATCTTCCCGGTTCTTCACGAAATCAAAGCGGTGAGCAGCCATGTGGCCAGCGCTGAGGCCGGAGTAAAACGAAGTGTCCAAGGGGTCTTGCAGGTTGATTTTCCGGCCTTGCACCAGCCCAACTTGCCCCTCTTTGTCGTTTTTATAGCTCGATTTATACACTTTCAAAACGCCCTCGGCTAGGTAGCGGTAGCGCAGGCTATCATCCGTCAAGGATTCCCGATAGAATGCCAGCGTATTGGTGGGCGATGTTGGATAATTTTTGGGGATATTCTTGACAGCTTTTCTGATAATGGCTTCAATGGCTGGTTTGTCCATGACCACGACCTCTGCCAGCTCTATACCCGATGACTCTAGGTAAATGACTGCGCCGTTTTTGAAGCTGCTCACCGGGGTCTTGTAGGTCTCGTAGCCCATGCACGACACAAGCAGGTTGGAGGACTCAAAGTTGCGGGGCAATTTAAACTCGAACTTGCCATCGAAACCCGTGGCCGTGCCAATGGCCTTGTCAGGGATGCCAACGTGCGCAAAAGGCACGGGCTGCTTGGTTTTTTTGTCCAAAACCTTGCCTGAAAGGTTCAGGTAATCAGTCTGTGCGTGAACGGTAAATAAGGTAATGAGGAAGAAAATAGTGCTGGAAAGAATTGCTTTAATGCTCATAAATGGGTGTTTGGTGAAGGCTTGTTTTCTAGCGACGAAGCTAGGCTTTGAGTTGTTACACCGAAATTGCGGAGCAACAAAAAAAAGAGGTGCGGAAGCACTCCGCACCTCTTTATTGAATAAGCTGGATTGAAAAATCAATAATTGATGGTTTTCACCTCACCATCTCCAATGCCTTTGGAGATTATCACGTAGATATTGGTGTTCTGAGCAGTCACCACGCCAGTCGTGGGTTTCCCGGTCAGTTGACCAATCATTTGCGTAAGCACGGGAGCGCTGGCGCAAACCATAACCTTCCGGGCTTTGTAGCTTTTGATAAGGCTCTTCAATGTTTCCTCGGCTTGGTCAGCTTTGAAAATATTCAGTTCTGAATAATTGGCCCTTGCAAGCTGGGTGACGGTCTGCAAGGCGGAATTGCCCTCGGCATACACCATCGCCAAGCCAGCCTTGGCCATGATGGTCGTCAGGACTTGGCTGCGGAACAGCCCGTCTTCCGACAAAGCGGATTTGCCCTCTGCATTTTCGGCAGGGAGGGTGAAATAGATGACGAGGCTCGATGTGTCGGTCTCCTTCGGGAACACGATTTCCGGCGAGTTGTCATTGAACACGATTTTTTCCTTGGAAATGAAATTCACGTTGGTGGTGCCCGGCTTACCACTGGCAGCTTGCTCAGTGCCTGTCGGCAATGGCTCTCCGGTCACGCTGGGAGTCTCGTTTTTGCAACCAAACAGGTTGAAAATCAATACAATAGCGGCAATAATTCTGATGTTTTTGAACATGGTAGTTTTACAATTTTTTTAAAAAATCAGGCTTTATTCTCCAATGCTTACCGCCTCCTCGAATTTAGCCTCCACCTGATTACGCAAAATGTCCTGCATGGTTTCTCGTTTGCGGATGAGGTAGTCCTTTCCTTCATGTACCATCACCTCGGCTGGCCTAAATCGGGAATTGTAATTGCTGGCCATCGAAAAGCCATAGGCCCCGGCGTTGAACATGCAGAGCACGTCGCCCTCTTCCACACTGGCAATCTTGCGGTTGGAGCCAAAAGTGTCCGTTTCACAGATATTGCCGACTACGGTATAAAACCTCGGTTTTCCTTGTGGGTAACTGATGTTCTCAATACGGTGGTAGCTACCGTACATCATCGGCCGGATGAGGTGGTTCAAACCAGAATCAACCCCGACAAACACAGTGCTGGGTGTTGGTTTTACAACCGTGGCTTTCACGAAGAAATAGCCCGATTGGCTCACGAGGAACTTGCCTGGCTCAAAAACCAAGGTCAGTTCCCGGCCATAATCCTTGCAAAATTGATTGAACCGCTCAGAAATGCGCTCGCCCACCTCTTCGATGTCGGTTTCGATATCGTCGTCTTTGTAGGGAACCTTGAAGCCACTGCCAAAATCAATGTATTCTAGGTATTTGAAATTGCTGGCCACGTTCATCAGGATGTCGGCGGCGAGCAGGAAGGCGTTGGCGTCGAGGATGTCGCTGCCCGTGTGCATGTGCAGGCCGTCAATCTTGGTGCCCGTGGTCTCGATGACCTTCAGCACGTGCGGCAGTTGGTGGATGCTGATGCCGAATTTGGAGTCAATATGCCCCGTGGAAATCTTGGAATTGCCGCCCGCCATGATGTGCGGATTAATGCGGATGCCGACCGAGATTTCGGGGTGCTCCATGCCGAATTGCTCCAGGATGCTGATATTGTCAATATTGATTTTGACGCCAAAATTCAAGGCCAGTTTTATCTCATCCAATGACACGCTGTTAGGCGTGAAAGTGATGGCTTGCGGTGCAAAACCCGCCATGATGCCCAGTTCAACTTCTTGAATCGAAACGGCATCGAGGCCAGCTCCCAATTGTTTGAGCTGTTTGAGGATATTGATGTTCGTATTGGCCTTGCAGGCATAGTTGATGTGCAGTTTT
>JADLHE010000049.1 GCA_020848965.1 Saprospiraceae bacterium | reverse complement strand
GTCCAATCAGTCTTTGAGGACGATATGGGCAACATAAACGTCGTTTCTGGCATTGGTATCACCTCATTCAAACTTAATGATGACAATGAGATGAGCAGCGTCAGCTTTGTCAGGTCAAAAAACGCCAACTTCCTGACACACCAGTCGTATTCATCCACGCCTGATGGAACTATTCTAGTGGGTGGAAACATTGGGCTGCTTCAGATAAAGCATAAAATGGGAGGGAAAGACGAACCTCCTCCTGTTGTCGTTGTCTCAAAGGTGCGAACCAGTTCGTCCCTCGACTCACCAACAGATAAGAGCATTCTAAAGGATATTCTACAGAATGGTTTGGCAGCATTGCCAAAAGGAGATAGGAATTTCTACATCTACCTTGCCAACTCTAGGGTTGCCTATTACGACGTTACGGAATACCAGTATTGGATGGAGGGTTTGAACGAAGAATGGGGCAAACTGAAAAGGGGGGAAAACAGAATAGCTTTCGAAAACCTGGATGCTGGAAACTACAAGCTCCACCTAAAATGCAGGAACAATTATCATTGGGGACCTGAGACCATTATCAAGGTCAAAGTTTCGCTGCCCATTTTAGAAACCAGGTGGTTTAGGATGTGGCTCATTCTCACTGTGTTCGCCGCGATAATTATAGCGCTGGTGCTCAGAAATAAAGCGCTCCAAATGAGCATCAACAAACAAGAACTTGAGATAGAAAAGGCGCACCTTCTTCTGGAAAAGGAAACCCTTCAAGATGAAGTAGCAACCAAAGATGTGCAATTATTGGCATCCTCCGCTCAGTATGCCCAGAAAAACGAGCTGTTTGCAGAAATCAGGAAAATGCTCCATACTTTGCGCACAGATAACAGCAACAATACAGCCCCAACGCTCAGGCGCCTGATTAATGTAATTGAAGGTGAAATCAAGGACGAGGATGAATGGGGGGCGTTCAAATATTATTTTGATAAAATCAACCTCGATTTTTCTGAAAAACTGCTCAAGATTCAGCCAAGCCTGACCACAAACGATATAAGAATGGCCATGTTGATCAGGCTGAATATTGGTACCAAAGAGATAGCCAAGCTCTTGAATATAACCCCTATGGGGGTCCAAAAATCGAGATACAGGCTCAAAAAGCGGCTGGGCCTCGAAGAGAAAGAAGACCTCAAAGAGTACCTGCTTAGCATTGATTCAGTAGAATAATTAGCCTTGGCACTGACACTTAGCCCAAAAAATAAGCCCTTGAAAATCAGCGACTTTCAAGGGCTTTTGAGCGGAGTTGGCCTCGCTTATTTTATATGGAAAACTAGGCTGTTTATCTTCCTAGGCTCGGCATCACCTGGCATGATGGCCATAACTTCCTCGAAGTAAAAGCGATCGCCTGATTGCGCTTCAAACACGAGGGATTTTGACTTATCTCCAAAAACCTTGGCCGTGTTCGGTGCCTCCGAGGGGTCGCCAACTTTAGGTACACGAACAAGGTTGAAACTAACTATTTCAAAATAGTTGTTGCCATATTTGGAATCCTGAACGAAACCGACCCCCAATGCTTGCCTAAATTCAGTCGCCGTGATTTCACCGTCACGCTTGATTTGGCCATTCGGTAATTGGAGTGCAGCCACGGGGTCTGGCAACTTACCAATCGGGTCAGGTAAGCGCTTCACATCAAAGTCAAAGTTCTTGTACTTGAAGCCTTCGCCGTGTACGGTCAAGGTCGTTTTGCCATGATAGCGGAAGCCAAGTTTGAAAATGCCATCGTCCAGCTTTTCGATGTTCACGCCATCGCTGCCGATGAAGATTTTCTCACTTGGGATGCCGGGAACTGAAACTTGTACGAGGTTTTCAACGCCAAGCCACAAGTTATCGCTTTTCAGGATCTTCAAGCTGACTTCCTGAGCCTGTAAACTAAGGGTCGAAAAAAACGAAATTGCCAAAAAAGTGACAGTTTGAAGCGCCGAAAAAATGCCTTTACTGGTGTTTATAGACTTCATTTTTAAAATTTATTTTGGTGAAACAACCTCATAATGAGGCTTTTGTGTCAAAGATACAATTTAAGGCCGCAATTTAATAAATCCACCGTCCAATGGGAAATCGCAGCCTGTAATAAATGCCGCTTCATCAGAGCAGAGGAACAATGCCAAACTGGCCACCTCATCAGGTGTGCCCATCCGCCCGATGGGTTGCGTGGCTGCCAATTTTGCGAACATTTCCGCCTCGTGGCCCGGGTAGTTTTTGGCCAAAAAGCCATCCACGAACGGGGTGTGGATGCGGGCGGGCGAGATGCAATTGCAGCGAATATTGCTTTGCAAATAATCCATCGCCACGCTGAGGGTCATGGTCAGCACCGCACCCTTGGTCATCGAATAGGCGAAGCGGTCGGGGATGCCTACAGAGGCAACGATGCTTGCCATATTTAGGATGACACCGCCACCGTTTTGCTTGAAAAAGGGCACGACACTGTGCATGGAATTGTAAATGCCTTTGACATTCACCCGATACATTCGGTCGAGGTCTTCCTCCGTGGTTTTTTCCAGATTGCCCACAAAGCCGATGCCCGCATTGCAGACAAGGATGTGCGCAACCTGCTCATTATGAATTGCTTGCACAATATCGGCGACCTGCTGCTGGTTGCTTACGTCGCAGGAATGAGCCGTGGCTTTACCGCCTTCCAAGCGGATTTCAGCGGCTGAACTTTCTGCTTCTTCCAGTTTTAAATCGAGGATATGGACTTGCGCCCCCTCCATTGCGAAGCGCCGTGAGATGGCGAGGCCAATGCCGCTTGCCCCGCCCGTTACGATGGCTGTTTTGTTGAAAAGTCTGTTCATCTTTAACACTTGTCAATAGGAAATGCTGCTTCTTAACACAGTTAAGATAAAGTAAAGCTGAGGTTGGTCTATATCTCTAACTTTAGATATTTCTCCTTCTGCATCTTCTTCCCAAATGAAGTAGTAATTTGCAGAAACATGCGATGAGTTGGAAACTGTGCTCCTTGGGTAAATAGCTACTGGGATGTTATTGGAGTACATTACAGTTGAAATTGAACCATCTGGGTTGACTACGTTTACGGCATTACTGATATTCTGAGTGTTAGAAATCGCACCATTTGGGTTGGAAATGGTAGTATTGCTCCCATTGAAATACATAGTTGATATAGTCCCATCTGAGTTAATCACAGTTGCTATATTGCCGTTTTTGTAAACGTTCGTAAAAGTCCCATCTTGGTTAATGATGTTTGTTGTATTTCCATTTGTAAATGCATTAGAATATGTGCCATCAGGGTTGACAATAGTCGTATTGTTACCATTGCTGTATGCATTGGAAATTGAACCGTTGGAGTTGACAATTGTAGCTGTGGTGCCGTTGTGAAATACCGTAGTATGTGTTCCATCTGCGTTGACTATTATGTCTTGGGCTACAATTTCAAGCCTGAAAGCGCAAAAAATTATGAGAATGCAATTTTTGAACATGTCCTTTCATTTTAGCGATAATAGAAATGCTGCACAATATCTGAATTTCACTTGGCCAAATCAAATTTTGGCAACAATTTACTTAAAGCTTATAGCTCAAAAATCTTCTCCATCAACACCCATTTCTCCCCGTCCTTGGCCCAGGGCAGCGGCTGTTGGAATTTCCACATCAGCTCCTCCCAAGCCTGCACCCGTGGGTTGGCGGCATCGGCGGCAGCTTTTTTTTCAAAATTGAAATCTCCGTTCACCTCCATCACCATGAACAGGCGGTTGCCCGTACGGTAGATGTCGAGTCCAATGATGCCAGCCGATTTGATGCTTTCCAGAATCTCTGGCCAGACGCCGCCGGGGGCGTGCCAGCGCTCGTATTCGGCGATGAGGGCGGGGTCGTCTTTGAGGTCGAGTGCGAAATGGTATTTCATGTACGATTTGTTTGTAAGTTATTCATTTTCAGTAACCTGTGTCAATTCAAAAACCAGCGTTTGGCCGCCATAATTCAGGTATTGCATTTTCACGAATCCATATTCTTCATGAAACCAGAACACTAGTTTGGACACTCCAAATGGAAAAGTAGCTTCGGATTCAATTTTCCAGCAATTTTTCAAAGCACCATACTTAGTCACTATATCCTCTTTGGCTTTGACCTCATATTTGTAATTGCCTTCTGTATTGTCC
>JADLHE010000048.1 GCA_020848965.1 Saprospiraceae bacterium | reverse complement strand
CCGTTTTATCAGCAATAACTACGTGAAAGGCCAGTTCAACAATGCCTTGGTTCAAACGAACCGGTTTGGCCTCCGCTTGGAAAACGAGCGCAACGACATGCTGTTTGAGGCGAGCAATGGCCTGAAATACAAGGTCGTGCAGGTGGCGGGCCTCCTTGCTCGCAGAATTGAAGACTACGTGGAGCCGCAGCAAGCGGTCAAAGCGGGCGAAGTCATAGGTTTGATAAAACTGGGCAGCCAAGTCGGGCTGGTATTGCCGGAAGGCACCACGCCGAATGTAGCCCTCGGCCAAACCGTGATTGACGGCGAGACGGTCATTGCGAAGCTCAAATAGCAGCTGGCTTTATAAAACCTCAATTTTTTCGTTTACCACCACCCGGCCATTTTCGTTCTTCATCAGGCTTGCACAAGCGGTAAGAGGGTCGTGCTCGAAAATCAAACGCCAATCGTTCGCAACTGCGTTTTCGAGAAGCCAAGCCTTTTCTTCCAAGGTTGCCAATGGCCGGATATCGTATGCCATCACCCAAGGCATGTTCAAATGAAAAGTGGCGGGCATGGTATCGGCGCAATAAATGAATTGCCCTTTCGGCGTGTCCATTTGGAGCATCATCATCGCATCGGTATGGCCATTGGTGAAGTGGACTTTAATCCCCGGCAGCCAATCCAGTGCATCTCTTTGAACGTCAATGAATTGTACTCGCCCTGCCTCTTTGAGCGGGACGAAATTTTCCTTTAAAAACGAGGCTTTTTCCTTTTCGTTGGGTGCCATTGCCGTGCGCCATTGTTGCTCATTTGACCAATAAGTAGCGTTCGGGAAGGTAGGCACCAAGTTCCCGTTTTCGTCCAAACAGGCCCCGCCACCGCAGTGGTCGAAATGGAGGTGTGTCAGGAAAACATCGGTAATTTCCTCGGGAGAAATGCTTTTTGCTGCCAAGGCTGGCAATGGCGAAACTGCCCCGTCCGGCTCGAAAAAGCTGCGCCATTTGGCATCTTGCTTGTCACCGATACTGCAATCCACGAGGATTTTTCGGTCGCCCGTTTCAATCAGCAAGCACCGAAGCGCCCAAGTGCAGAGGTTGTTTTCGTCGGCTGGATTGACCTTGTTCCAAAGCCTTTTCGGCACAATGCCGAACATGGCGCCGCCGTCCAATTTAAAAGTGCCGGTAGGTATGATGGATAGTTTCATTTGCGATTTGCGATTTAGGATTTACGATTATGGGCTGTTGGCAGTCCATCAATGCTGACCATGTTCTTCTCTTGAATATAATCTTCGAGGCCCTTTTCGCCTTTTTTTTCGGCCCAATCGAACAGGTGGGGGCGCTCGCCGAGGTGTTGGTAAAGCGGCACACCGTAACCACAGGAAGTTTGCACCAAATCAATTTCAGCCACGATGATTTGGCGGGTGGAGGCGTAAATCTTGAATTGCGGAGCAAAGACCTCCCATTCCGAAGTGCCGGGCAGTACAACCCGCCCTTTCCCGTAAAGCCGCAAGATGTTCGGCGGCCCGTCGTAGGCACAGAACATGAAGGTGATACGCCCATTTTCCACCAAATGGGCGGAGGTTTCGTTGCCACTGCCGATGAAATCCATGTAACCAACTTGATTATCGGATAGCACCTGAAACCCGTCAATGCCTTTGGGAGACAGGTTGAGATGGCCTTCGGCGCCCAAGGGGGCGGTGGCAGTGAAGAACATTTTTTGCTGCTCGATAAAGTCTCGGTGGTGGGGGAGGATGGATTTGCTGAACTTGCCCATTTTGATGGATTTGTGATTGCGGGGCAATATTAGGAATAACAACGCTAGTCGGGCGAAGGATAATTTCGATATTGAAAATATGCCAAATTTAAAGGGCTGGCCTCTTCTTTCGGCTTGCCGACAGCATCCAAAATTATTATGTTTGCTGTGGAAATCAATCCTTCAATCAAATTCCAAAATCTTTAAAATGAAAAAATTAGCCATCACCTTCGCTGCGTTGCTTTTCGTGTCAGTGGCCCAAGTTTTAGCCCAAAATTCAAATTGTGAAAACGGCTACCTCGCTTTCAAATCGGGCATGAGCATGGAGCTGACCCACTACGACAAAAAGGGCAAAACATCAGGAACTTCAAGGCACAAGGTATTGGACGTGGGGAACATCCCCGATGGTTTTGCCGCTACAATTGAAATGGAAAACACGGATGGAAAAGGCAAGCGCTCTACTGCCTCCAAATTCGACATCAAATGCAAGGGGAATTCCATGTTCATTGATATGCGTTCCCTGATGAACCCCGAAGCAATGGCCAATACGCAGGACATGGAAATGGAAATGACGGGCGACGCCATGGAGTTTCCAAATGAATTGACGCCCGGACAAACCCTGCCCAACGGCCAAATGGAACTCAAGATGATGATGAACGGGATGAAGTTTATGACCATTAAACTGAACATCAGCAACCGTAAAGTGGAAGGAACGGAAACGGTTACCACCCCGGCAGGCAGTTTTGAATGTGTTAAAATGACGCAGGATACCGAAATGCAATCCATCTTCAAAATGAAGACCCGCACGGCAACTTGGTATGCAAAAGGCGTAGGCATGGTCAAAACAGAGAACTACGACAAAAATGGGAAAGTGGAGAGTTCCACCGTTTTGACGAAGCTTGAAAAGTGAAACAACTTGATTTCGACATTAATTAACCCCAACTTTGCGCCTTCAAAATCAAAATAACCACCTACATGGTGGTGAAAGGAGGGAGGAAGGTTCATTTTTCCTCCCTCCTTTCACTTATATATGGTTACAATTGAAACACTTATGCAAAAAGTCCTTGTGACGGGCGGCTGCGGCTATATCGGCAGCCATACCATTGTAGATTTGATAGATAATGGCTTTGAGGTCATTTCCATTGACAACCTCTCCAATAGTGATGAAAAAGCCTTGGCTGGCATCCATAAAATCACGGGTAAAAAAGTGAAAAACTATCGGGTTGACCTTTGCGATGCAAAAAAGACCCGGAAAGTCTTTGAGCAGAACCCTGGCATTGTTGGAATCATCCATTTTGCTGCGCTAAAAAGTGTGGAAGAGTCTGTTTTTCAGCCACTTAGGTATTTTCACAACAACAACGAGAGCCTGTTGAACATCCTTTCCTGTGCGCAGGAGTTTGGCGTTTCGAACAT